>NZ_RJPI01000030.1:0-561 GCF_003943385.1 Streptococcus oralis | reverse complement strand
AGAAATGCTATTGCTTACGCTTGTTGAATCAGATACAGATGCGCTTGTTGACGCTGATGCACTGTTGCTTGCACTTGTGCTTGCTGATTCTGAAGCAGACTTGCTTGCTGAGTCAGACGTTGATGCACTGTTGCTTGCGCTTGTGCTTGCTGATTCAGATGCACTGATTGAAGCAGAGATGCTGTTGCTTACGCTTGTGCTTACTGATTCTGATGCAGATTTGCTTGCTGAGTCAGATGCTGAAGCACTGTTGCTTGCACTTGTACTTACTGATTCTGAAGCGCTGATTGAAGCAGAGATGCTGTTGCTTACGCTTGTTGAATCAGATACTGATGCGCTTGTTGATGCTGATGCACTGTTGCTTGCACTTGTACTTGCTGATTCTGAAGCACTGATTGAAGCAGAAATGCTATTGCTTACGCTTGTTGAATCAGATACAGATGCGCTTGTTGACGCTGATGCACTGTTGCTTGCACTTGTGCTTGCTGATTCTGAAGCAGACTTGCTTGCTGAGTCAGACGTTGATGCACTGTTGCTTGCGCTTGTGCTTGCTGATTCAGA
>NZ_RJPI01000029.1:0-812 GCF_003943385.1 Streptococcus oralis | reverse complement strand
GCTCAAGTGAATCAGCTTCAGCATCAGTATCAGCAAGCCAATCAACTAGCGCATCAGTAAGCTCAAGTGAATCAGCTTCAGCATCAGTATCTGCAAGTCAATCAGCTAGCGCATCAGTAAGCTCAAGTCAATCAACTTCAGCATCTGTAAGTGCAAGCCAATCAGCTTCAGCATCAGTATCTGCAAGCCAATCAACTTCAGCGTCTGTAAGTGCAAGTCAATCAGCTAGCGCATCAGTAAGCTCAAGCCAATCAGCTTCAGCATCAGTATCAGCAAGCCAATCAGCTAGCGCATCAGTAAGCTCAAGCCAATCAGCTTCAGCGTCAGTATCAGCAAGTGAATCAGCTTCAGCATCNGTATCAGCAAGCCAATCAGCTTCAGCATCTGTAAGTGCAAGCCAATCAACTAGCGCATCAGTATCTGCAAGTCAATCAACTTCAGCATCTGTATCTGCAAGCCAATCAACTAGCGCATCAGTATCTGCAAGTCAATCAACTTCAGCATCTGTAAGTGCAAGCCAATCAGCTTCAGCATCTGTAAGTGCAAGCCAATCAACTTCAGCGTCTGTAAGTGCAAGTCAATCAGCTAGCGCATCAGTAAGCTCAAGTGAATCAGCTTCAGCATCAGTATCAGCAAGCCAATCAGCTTCAGCATCAGTATCAGCAAGTGAATCAGCTTCAGCATCAGTATCTGCAAGCCAATCAACTTCAGCGTCAGTATCAGCAAGTGAATCAGCTTCAGCATCAGTATCAGCAAGCCAATCAACTTCAGCATCTGTAAGTGCAAGCCAATCAACTAGCGCATCAGTATCT
>NZ_RJPI01000028.1:0-826 GCF_003943385.1 Streptococcus oralis | reverse complement strand
ATTCACTTGCTGATACTGATGCTGAAGCTGATTGGCTTGCTGATACTGATGCTGAAGCTGATTCACTTGAGCTTACTGATGCGCTAGCTGATTGACTTGCACTTACAGACGCTGAAGTTGATTGGCTTGCACTTACAGATGCTGAAGCTGATTGGCTTGCACTTACAGATGCTGAAGTTGATTGACTTGCAGATACTGATGCGCTAGTTGATTGGCTTGCAGACACAGATGCTGAAGTTGATTGACTTGCAGATACTGATGCGCTAGTTGATTGGCTTGCACTTACAGATGCTGAAGTTGATTGGCTTGCTGATACNGATGCTGAAGCTGATTCACTTGCTGATACTGACGCTGAAGCTGATTGGCTTGAGCTTACTGATGCGCTAGCTGATTGGCTTGCTGATACTGATGCTGAAGCTGATTGGCTTGAGCTTACTGATGCGCTNGCTGATTGACTTGCACTTACAGACGCTGAAGTTGATTGGCTTGCAGATACTGATGCTGAAGCTGATTGGCTTGCACTTACAGATGCTGAAGTTGATTGACTTGAGCTTACTGATGCGCTAGCTGATTGACTTGCAGATACTGATGCTGAAGCTGATTCACTTGAGCTTACTGATGCGCTAGTTGATTGGCTTGCTGATACTGATGCTGAAGCTGATTCACTTGAGCTTACTGATGCGCTAGTTGATTGGCTTGCTGATACTGATGCTGAAGCTGATTGGCTTGAGCTTACTGATGCGCTAGCTGATTGACTTGCACTTACAGACGCTGAAGTTGATTGGCTTGCAGATACTGATGCTGAAGCTGATTGGCTTGCACTTAC
>NZ_RJPI01000027.1:0-904 GCF_003943385.1 Streptococcus oralis | reverse complement strand
GGAAGTGTGGTGACACATGTAGCGGACTAATACTAATAGCTCGAGGACTTATCCAAAGTAACTGAGAAAACTTAGCGTATGGTTTTTCTAATTATTTGATAGATATTCAATTTTGAGTAGGTATTACTCAGAGTTAAGTGACGATAGCCTAGGAGATACACCTGTACCCATGCCGAACACAGCAGTTAAGCCCTAGAACGCCGGAAGTAGTTGGGGGTTGCCCCCTGTGAGATATGGAAGTCGCTTAGCTTTTATCCGCCATAGCTCAGTTGGTAGTAGCGCATGACTGTTAATCATGATGTCGTAGGTTCGAGTCCTACTGGCGGAGTCAGATAAAAAAGAACACCACTGGTGTTCTTTTTTATTATGTGACTATTAGTCCGTCTCGCTCCGTAAGGTGCGAGACAAATAAACCACCCGCTATGCGGGTGCGCATCGAAGGTTATACCAAAAAAACTCCAAACGCGATACAATAAAGGTGTTCAAGCCAATTGTAAAGCGAAAGGAGAAAAATATGGCACAAAAGGCACATAGTTTATCACACACAAAGTGGATGTGTAAATATCACATTGTGTTTACCCCTAAGTATAGACGAAAAGTGATCTATAATCAATATCGAAGTAGTTTAGGCGAAATATTTCATCTTTTGTGCAGTTATAAAGGTGTTGAAATTATCGAAGGTCACTTGATGCCTGATCATGTACATATGTTAGTAAGTATTCCACCGAGGATAAGTGTTTCAAGTTTCATGGGATATTTAAAAGGTAAAAGTGCACTCATGATGTTTGATAAACACGCTAATCTCAAGTACAAGTTTGGCAACCGGCATTTTTGGGCAGAAGGTTATTATGTGAGTACAGTAGGACTTAATGAAGCCACAATTAAGAAATATATTCAAGATTAA
>NZ_RJPI01000026.1:0-951 GCF_003943385.1 Streptococcus oralis | reverse complement strand
AGAATAGAGAAAGTAGACTCAGGGGCTCGCGCATTTTGTTAAACTAAATGCAGAAAGGAGAGGTCTATGAATCTGAAAGAACTATACGAAGAAAGCAAGGGGATTGTCCATAAGTGCCGCAAAGAATACCATTTACATCTGTGGGAGAAAGAGGACTGGGACCAGGAGGGGATGCTGTGCCTGTATGAGCTGGTCAGTCACCATCCAGAGTTACTAGTTGGTGAACGTCGCCGATTATATGTGTGCTTTAAAACCAAATTCCGCAATCGCATCCTAGACTACATCCGTAAACAGGAAAGTCACAAGCGCCGTTTCGACAAAGAGCCTTATGAGGAGGTGAGTGAAATCAGCCATCGCCTAGGAGAAAAAGGACTGAGACTGGATGATTATTATCTCTTTCATGAGCTTCTAAAGAATTACAAGGCAAGTCAGGGGAAAGAAAAACAAGAACAACTAGAACGTCTGATGGGAGGAGAATGTTTCAAAGGACGCAAGGCACTTCTAGGAGAATTAAGAGTGGTATTGAGTGATTTTAGATAAACTGAAAATAGGCAAAAAATCCCTTGACAAAGTTTGAAAAGTAGGTATAATAGAAAGAGTTGAAAAACTCAAGGTCCGTTGGTCAAGGGGTTAAGACACCGCCTTTTCACGGCGGTAACACGGGTTCGAATCCCGTACGGACTATGTGTGTATCGCAGAGATGAAAAAAAGTAAAAAAAGTTTCAAAAAAGTGTTGACATAGGTCAACAGCTGTGATATACTAATATAGTTGTCGCTTGAGAGAGATTGAGTGACAAAGACCTTTGAAAACTGAACAAGACGAACCAATGTGCAGGGCACTATAACAAAGGTTATAGTACTGAACAATGAAAAAAACAACAAATCTGTCAGTGACAGAAATGAGTGAGAACTCAAACTTTTAATGAGAGTTTGATCCTGGCTCAGGACGAA
>NZ_RJPI01000025.1:0-956 GCF_003943385.1 Streptococcus oralis | reverse complement strand
TATTCAATTTTGAGTAGGTATTACTCAGAGTTAAGTGACGATAGCCTAGGAGATACACCTGTACCCATGCCGAACACAGCAGTTAAGCCCTAGAACGCCGGAAGTAGTTGGGGGTTGCCCCCTGTGAGATATGGAAGTCGCTTAGCAGAATAGGAAGTTTAGAGGCTTCCTTTTTGGGAGTTTAGCTCAGCTGGGAGAGCATCTGCCTTACAAGCAGAGGGTCAGCGGTTCGATCCCGTTAACTCCCATAGGTCCCGTAGTGTAGCGGTTATCACGTCGCCCTGTCACGGCGAAGATCGCGGGTTCGATTCCCGTCGGGACCGTAAGATAACGGAAGTTATTTTAGACTCGTTAGCTCAGTTGGTAGAGCAATTGACTTTTAATCAATGGGTCACTGGTTCGAGCCCAGTACGGGTCATATTTGCGGGTTTGGCGGAATTGGCAGACGCACCAGATTTAGGATCTGGCGCTTAACGGCGTGGGGGTTCAAGTCCCTTAACCCGCATAGTAGAAATTAGCCGGCTTAGCTCAGTTGGTAGAGCATCTGATTTGTAATCAGAGGGTCGCGTGTTCAAGTCATGTAGCCGGCATTAGAACTAGAAGAGGTCGATGCGAACGTAGTTCAGTGGTAGAACACCACCTTGCCAAGGTGGGGGTCGCGGGTTCGAATCCCGTCGTTCGCTTAGAGAGGCCGGGGTGGCGGAACTGGCAGACGCACAGGACTTAAAATCCTGCGATTGGAAACGATCGTACCGGTTCGATCCCGGTCCTCGGCATATAATAATGAGCACCCTTAGCTCAACTGGATAGAGTACCTGACTACGAATCAGGCGGTTAGAGGTTCGAATCCTCTAGGGTGCATTTTTTCTATTTAACTCGGGAAGTAGCTCAGCTTGGTAGAGTACTTGGTTTGGGACCAAGGTGTCGCAGGTTCGAATCCTGTCTTCCCGATTGAT
>NZ_RJPI01000024.1:0-1007 GCF_003943385.1 Streptococcus oralis | reverse complement strand
GATTCAACAAGCGTAAGCAACAGCATTTCTGCTTCAATCAGTGCATCAGAATCAACAAGCACAAGTGCAAGCAACAGTGCTTCAGCATCTGACTCAGCAAGCAAGTCTGCTTCAGAATCAGTAAGCACAAGCGCAAGCAACAGTGCTTCAGCATCAACCAGCGCATCTGTATCAGATTCAACAAGCTTGAGCAACAGCATCTCTGCTTCAATCAGTGCATCTGAATCAGCAAGCACAAGTGCTTCAACATCTGACTCAGCAAGCAAGTCAGCTTCAGAATCAGTAAGCACAAGCGCAAGCAACAGTGCCTCAGCGTCAACAAGCGCATCTGTATCAGATTCAACAAGCTTGAGCAACAGCATCTCTGCTTCAATCAGCGCTTCTAACTCAGAAAGTACAAGCGCAAGCACAAGTGCATCAACATCTGACTCAGCAAGCAAGTCTGCGTCTGAATCAGCAAGCACAAGCGCAAGCAACAGTGCATCAACATCTGACTCAGCAAGCAAGTCTGCTTCAGAATCGGCAAGCACAAGCGTAAGCAACAGTGAGTCAGCTTCACGTAGTGCCTCAGCTTCAGCGTCAACAAGCTTGAGCAACAGCATCTCAGCTTCAATCAGTGCATCTGAATCAGCAAGCACAAGCGTAAGCAACAGTGAGTCAGCTTCACGTAGTGCCTCAGCTTCAGCGTCAACAAGCTTGAGCAACAGCATCTCAGCTTCAATCAGTGCATCAGAATCAGCAAGCACAAGCGTAAGCAACAGTGCATCAACATCTGACTCAGCAAGCAAGTCTGCTTCAGAATCAGCAAGCACAAGCGTAAGCAACAGTGAGTCAGCTTCACGTAGTGCCTCAGCTTCAGCGTCAACAAGCTTGAGCAACAGCATCTCAGCTTCAATCAGTGCATCAGAATCAGCAAGTACAAGTGCAAGCAACAGTGCATCAGCGTCAACAAGCGCATCTGTATCTGATTCAACAAGCGTAAGCAACAGCATTTCTGCTTCAATCAG
>NZ_RJPI01000023.1:0-1242 GCF_003943385.1 Streptococcus oralis | reverse complement strand
TGCAGATACTGATGCTGAAGCTGATTCACTTGAGCTTACTGATGCGCTAGTTGATTGGCTTGCTGATACTGATGCTGAAGCTGATTCACTTGAGCTTACTGATGCGCTAGTTGATTGGCTTGCTGATACTGATGCTGAAGCTGATTGGCTTGAGCTTACTGATGCGCTAGCTGATTGACTTGCACTTACAGANGCTGAAGTTGATTGGCTTGCAGATACTGATGCTGAAGCTGATTGGCTTGCACTTACNGATGCTGAAGTTGATTGACTTGCAGATACTGATGCTGAAGCTGATTGGCTTGCACTTACAGATGCTGAAGTTGATTGACTTGCAGATACTGATGCGCTAGTTGATTGGCTTGCACTTACAGATGCTGAAGCGCTTTGGCTTGCTGATACAGATGCTGATTGGCTTGAACTTACAGACGCTGAAGCTGATTGACTAGCTGATACAGATGCTGAAGCTGATTGGCTTGAGCTTACTGATGCGCTAGTTGATTGGCTTGCACTTACAGATGCTGAAGTTGATTCACTTGCACTTACAGATGCTGAAGCTGATTCACTTGCAGATACTGATGCGCTAGTTGATTCACTTGCACTTACAGATGCTGAAGCTGATTGGCTAGCTGATACTGATGCTGAAGTTGATTGACTTGCAGATACTGATGCTGAAGTTGATTCACTTGAGCTTACTGATGCGCTTGCTGATTGGCTTGCACTTACAGACGCTGAAGCTGATTGGCTAGCTGATACTGATGCTGAAGTTGATTGACTTGCAGATACTGATGCTGAAGTTGATTGACTTGCAGATACTGATGCTGAAGTTGATTGACTTGCAGATACTGATGCTGAAGCTGAAGCGCTTTGGCTAGCTGATACTGATGCTGAAGCTGATTCACTTGAGCTTACTGATGCGCTAGTTGATTGGCTAGCTGATACAGATGCTGAAGCTGATTGGCTAGCTGATACTGATGCTGAAGTTGATTGACTTGCAGATACTGATGCGCTAGTTGATTGGCTTGCACTTACAGATGCTGAAGTTGATTGGCTTGCTGATACTGATGCTGAAGCTGATTCACTTGCTGATACTGACGCTGAAGTTGATTGGCTTGCAGATACTGATGCTGAAGCTGATTCACTTGCTGATACTGATGCTGAAGCTGATTGGCTTGCTGATACTGATGCTGAAGCTGATTCACTTGAGCTTACTGATGCGCTAGCTGATTGACTTGCACTTACAGA
>NZ_RJPI01000022.1:0-1933 GCF_003943385.1 Streptococcus oralis | reverse complement strand
TGCAGATACTGATGCTGAAGCTGATTCACTTGAGCTTACTGATGCGCTAGTTGATTGGCTTGCTGATACTGATGCTGAAGCTGATTCACTTGAGCTTACTGATGCGCTAGTTGATTGGCTTGCTGATACTGATGCTGAAGCTGATTGGCTTGAGCTTACTGATGCGCTAGCTGATTGACTTGCACTTACAGACGCTGAAGTTGATTGGCTTGCAGATACTGATGCTGAAGCTGATTGGCTTGCACTTACAGATGCTGAAGTTGATTCACTTGCACTTACAGATGCTGAAGCTGATTGGCTTGCACTTACAGATGCTGAAGTTGATTGACTTGCAGATACTGATGCGCTAGTTGATTGGCTTGCACTTACAGATGCTGAAGCGCTTTGGCTTGCTGATACAGATGCTGATTGGCTTGAACTTACAGACGCTGAAGCTGATTGACTAGCTGATACAGATGCTGAAGCTGATTGGCTTGCACTTACAGATGCTGAAGTTGATTCACTTGCACTTACAGATGCTGAAGCTGATTCACTTGCAGATACTGATGCTGAAGTTGATTGACTTGAGCTTACTGATGCGCTTGCTGATTGGCTTGCACTTACAGACGCTGAAGCTGATTCACTTGAGCTTACTGATGCGCTAGTTGATTGGCTAGCTGATACAGATGCTGAAGTTGATTGACTTGCAGATACTGATACGCTAGTTGATTGGCTTGCACTTACAGATGCTGAAGCGCTTTGGCTTGCTGATACAGATGCTGAAGCGCTTTGGCTTGCTGATACTGACGCTGAAGCTGATTGGCTTGCTGATACTGATGCTGAAGCTGATTGGCTTGAGCTTACTGATGCGCTAGCTGANTGACTNGCACTTACNGANGCTGANGCGCTTTGGCTNGCACTAATTGACGCAGACTGGCTCGCGCTTGCTGAGATAGAAGCTGAGTTCTGGTTGTTAGATGCTGATGCTGAAGCACTTTGGCTGGCGCTTACTGATGTTGAAGCACTTTGACTTGCACTTACAGATGCGCTTGCTGATTGGCTAGCTGATACAGACGCTGAGTCGCTTGCACTTACAGATGCTGATGCTGATTGGCTAGCTGATACAGATGCTGATTGGCTTGAACTTACAGACGCTGAAGCTGATTGACTAGCTGATACAGATGCTGATTGGCTTGAACTTACAGACGCTGAAGCTGATTGACTAGCTGATACAGATGCTGATTGGCTCGCACTGATGCTTGCTGATACTGATGCTGATGCTGATGCGCTTTGGCTCGCACTAATTGACGCAGAGTGGCTCGCGCTTACTGAGATAGACGCTGAGTTCTGGTTGTTAGATGCTGAAGCTGAAGCACTTTGGCTTGCGCTTACTGATGCTGAAGTACTTTGACTTGCAGATACTGAAGCTGAAGCTGAGTGACTAGCTGATACAGAGGCTGATTGGCTAGCACTGATGCTTGCTGAGATAGATGCTGAAGTGCTTTGGCTCGCACTAATTGACGCAGACTGGCTCGCGCTTACTGAGATAGACGCTGAGTTCTGGTTGTTAGATGCTGAAGCTGAGGCACTTTGGCTTGCGCTTACTGATGCTGAAGTACTTTGACTTGCAGATACAGACGCTGAAGCTGAGTGACTAGCTGATACAGAGGCTGATTGGCTAGCACTGATGCTTGCTGAGATAGATGCTGAAGTGCTTTGGCTCGCACTAATTGACGCAGACTGGCTCGCGCTTACTGAGATAGACGCTGAGTTCTGGTTGTTAGATGCTGAAGCTGAGGCACTTTGGCTTGCGCTTACTGATGCTGAAGTACTTTGACTTGCAGATACAGACGCTGAAGCTGATTGGCTAGCTGATACAGATGCTGAGTGACTAGCACTTACTGATGCTGAAGCGCTTTGGCTCGCACTAATTGACGCAGACTGGCTCGCGCTT
>NZ_RJPI01000021.1:0-2242 GCF_003943385.1 Streptococcus oralis | reverse complement strand
GCTCAAGCCAATCAGCTTCAGCGTCAGTATCAGCAAGTGAATCAGCTTCAGCATCTGTATCAGCAAGCCAATCAGCTTCAGCATCTGTAAGTGCAAGCCAATCAACTAGCGCATCAGTATCTGCAAGTCAATCAACTTCAGCATCTGTATCTGCAAGCCAATCAACTANNGCATCAGTATCTGCAAGTCAATCAACTTCAGCATCTGTAAGTGCAAGCCAATCAGCTTCAGCATCNGTAAGTGCAAGCCAATCAACTTCAGCATCNGTANNTGCAAGTCAATCAGCTNCAGCATCAGTAAGCNCAAGTGAATCAGCTTCAGCATCAGTATCAGCAAGCCAATCAGCTTCAGCATCAGTATCAGCAAGTGAATCAGCTTCAGCATCAGTATCTGCAAGCCAATCAACTTCAGCNTCAGTATCAGCAAGTGAATCAGCTTCAGCATCAGTATCAGCAAGCCAAAGCGCTTCAGCATCTGTAAGTGCAAGCCAATCAACTTCAGCATCAGTATCAGCTAGCCAAAGCGCTTCAGCTTCAGCATCAGTATCTGCAAGTCAATCAACTTCAGCATCAGTATCTGCAAGTCAATCAACTTCAGCATCAGTATCAGCTAGCCAATCAGCTTCAGCGTCTGTAAGTGCAAGCCAATCAGCAAGCGCATCAGTAAGCTCAAGTCAATCAACTTCAGCATCAGTATCTGCAAGTCAATCAACTTCAGCATCAGTATCAGCTAGCCAATCAGCTTCAGCATCTGTAAGTGCAAGTCAATCAACTAGCGCATCAGTATCTGCAAGTGAATCAGCTTCAGCATCTGTAAGTGCAAGTGAATCAACTTCAGCATCTGTATCAGCTAGCCAATCAACTAGCGCATCAGTAAGCTCAAGTGAATCAGCTTCAGCATCAGTATCTGCAAGTCAATCAACTTCAGCATCAGTATCAGCTAGCCAATCAGCTTCAGCATCTGTATCAGCTAGCCAATCAACTAGCGCATCAGTAAGCTCAAGTGAATCAGCTTCAGCATCAGTATCAGCTAGCCAAAGCGCTTCAGCTTCAGCATCAGTATCTGCAAGTCAATCAACTTCAGCATCAGTAAGCTCAAGTGAATCAGCTTCAGCATCAGTATCTGCAAGTGAATCAGCTTCAGCATCTGTAAGCTCAAGTCAATCAGCTTCAGCGTCTGTAAGTGCAAGCCAATCAGCAAGCGCATCAGTAAGCTCAAGTGAATCAGCTTCAGCATCAGTAAGCTCAAGTGAATCAGCTTCAGCATCAGTATCTGCAAGTGAATCAGCTTCAGCATCTGTAAGCTCAAGTCAATCAACTTCAGCATCTGTATCAGCTAGCCAATCAGCTTCAGCATCTGTAAGCTCAAGTCAATCAGCTTCAGCGTCTGTAAGTGCAAGCCAATCAGCAAGCGCATCAGTAAGCTCAAGTCAATCAACTTCAGCATCAGTATCTGCAAGTGAATCAACTTCAGCATCTGTATCAGCTAGCCAATCAACTAGCGCATCAGTAAGCTCAAGTGAATCAGCTTCAGCATCAGTATCAGCTAGCCAAAGCGCTTCAGCTTCAGCATCAGTATCTGCAAGTCAATCAACTTCAGCATCTGTATCAGCTAGCCAATCAGCAAGCACAAGCTTGAGCAACAGTGTGTCTGCTTCAATCAGTGCTTCAGTATCAGCAAGCACAAGCATGAGCAACAGCGTGTCTGCCTCAATCAGTGCTAGCCAATCAGCAAGCACAAGCATGAGCAACAGCGTATCTGCTTCAATCAGTGCTAGCCAATCAGCAAGCACAAGCATGAGCAACAGCGTGTCTGCTTCAATCAGTGCAAGCCAATCAGCAAGCACAAGCTTGAGCAACAGTGTGTCTGCTTCAATCAGTGCATCTGAATCAGCAAGCACAAGCTTGAGCAACAGTGTGTCTGCTTCAATCAGTGCATCTGAATCAGCAAGCACAAGCTTGAGCAACAGNGTATCTGCTTCAATCAGTGCAAGCCAATCAGCAAGCACAAGCATGAGCAACAGCGTGTCTGCTTCAATCAGTGCTTCAGTATCAGCAAGCACAAGCATGAGCAACAGCGTATCTGCCTCAATCAGTGCTAGCCAATCAGCAAGCACAAGCTTGAGCAACAGTGTATCTGCTTCAATCAGTGCATCTGAATCAGCAAGCACAAGCTTGAGCAACAGTGTATCTGCTTCAATCAGTGCAAGCCAATCAGCAAGCACAAGCATGAGCAACAGCGT
>NZ_RJPI01000020.1:0-2920 GCF_003943385.1 Streptococcus oralis | reverse complement strand
CAGTGCATCAACATCTGACTCAGCAAGCAAGTCTGCTTCAGAATCAGCAAGCACAAGCGTAAGCAACAGTGAGTCAGCTTCACGTAGTGCCTCAGCTTCAGCGTCAACAAGCTTGAGCAACAGCATCTCAGCTTCAATCAGTGCATCAGAATCAGCAAGTACAAGTGCAAGCAACAGTGCATCAGCGTCAACAAGCGCATCTGTATCTGATTCAACAAGCGTAAGCAACAGCATTTCTGCTTCAATCAGCGCTTCAGAATCAGCAAGCACAAGCGCAAGCAACAGTGCATCAGCATCAACAAGCGCATCTGTATCTGATTCAACAAGCTTGAGCAACAGCATCTCCGCTTCAATCAGTGCTTCAGAATCAGCAAGTACAAGTGCAAGCACAAGTGCAAGCAACAGTGCCTCAGCGTCAACAAGCGCATCAGTATCTGATTCAACAAGCTTGAGCAACAGCATCTCTGCTTCAATCAGCGCTTCAGAATCAGCAAGCACAAGCGTAAGCAACAGTGCTTCAACATCTGACTCAGCAAGCAAGTCTGCGTCTGAATCAGCAAGTACAAGCGCAAGCAACAGTGCCTCAGCGTCAACAAGCGCATCTGTATCAGATTCAACAAGCGTAAGCAACAGCATTTCTGCTTCAATCAGTGCTTCTAACTCAGCAAGCAAGTCTGCATCAGAATCAGCAAGCACAAGTGCAAGCAACAGTGCATCAGCATCAATAAGCGCATCAGTATCTGATTCAACAAGCTTGAGCAACAGCATTTCTGCTTCAATCAGCGCTTCAGAATCAGTAAGTACAAGTGCAAGCAACAGTGCCTCAGCGTCAACAAGCGCATCAGTATCTGATTCAACAAGCGTAAGCAACAGCATCTCTGCTTCAATCAGTGCATCTGAATCAGCAAGCACAAGCGCAAGCAACAGTGCATCAACGTCTGACTCAGCAAGCAAGTCTGCTTCAGAATCAGCAAGCACAAGTGCAAGCAACAGTGCATCAGCGTCAACAAGCGCATCTGTATCTGATTCAACAAGCGTAAGCAATAGCATTTCTGCTTCAATCAGTGCTTCAGAATCAGCAAGNACAAGTGCAAGCAACAGTGCATCAGCGTCAACAAGCGCATCTGTATCTGATTCAACAAGCGTAAGCAATAGCATTTCTGCTTCAATCAGTGCTTCAGAATCAGCAAGTACAAGTGCAAGCAACAGTGCATCAGCATCAACAAGCGCATCTGTATCTGATTCAACAAGCGTAAGCAACAGCATCTCTGCTTCAATCAGCGCTTCAGAATCAGTAAGTACAAGTGCAAGCAACAGTGCTTCAACATCTGACTCAGCAAGCAAGTCTGCCTCAGAATCAGCAAGCACAAGCGCAAGCAACAGTGCATCAACGTCTGACTCAGCAAGCAAGTCTGCTTCAGAATCAGCAAGCACAAGTGCAAGCAACAGTGCATCAGCGTCAACAAGCGCATCTGTATCTGATTCAACAAGCGTAAGCAACAGCATCTCTGCTTCAATTAGTGCATCTGAATCAGCAAGCACAAGCGCAAGCAACAGTGCATCAACGTCTGACTCAGCAAGCAAGTCTGCTTCAGAATCAGCAAGCACAAGCGCAAGCAACAGTGCATCAGCGTCAACAAGCGCATCTGTATCTGATTCAACAAGCGTAAGCAACAGCATCTCTGCTTCAATCAGTGCATCTGAATCAGCAAGCACAAGCGCAAGCAACAGTGCATCAACATCTGACTCAGCAAGCAAGTCTGCTTCAGAATCAGCAAGCACAAGTGCAAGCAACAGTGCATCAGCATCAACAAGCGCATCAGTATCTGATTCAACAAGCTTGAGCAACAGCATCTCTGCTTCAATCAGCGCTTCAGAATCAGCAAGTACAAGTGCTTCAACATCTGACTCAGCAAGCAAATCTGCATCAGAATCAGCAAGTACAAGCGTAAGCAACAGTGAATCAGCATCAACAAGCGCATCAGTATCTGATTCAACAAGCTTGAGCAACAGCATCTCTGCTTCAATCAGCGCTTCAGAATCAGCAAGTACAAGTGCTTCAACATCTGACTCAGCAAGCAAATCTGCATCAGAATCAGCAAGTACAAGCGTAAGCAACAGTGAATCAGCATCACGTAGTGCCTCAGCTTCAGCATCAACAAGCTTGAGCAACAGCATTTCTGCTTCAATCAGTGCTTCAGAATCAGCAAGTACAAGTGCAAGCAACAGTGCTTCAGCATCTGACTCAGCAAGCAAGTCTGCCTCAGAATCAGCAAGTACAAGCGCAAGCAACAGTGCATCAGCGTCAACAAGCGCATCTGTATCAGATTCAACAAGCGTAAGCAACAGCATTTCTGCTTCAATCAGTGCTTCAGAATCAGCAAGCACAAGTGCAAGCAACAGTGCATCTGCATCACGTAGTGCTTCAGCTTCAGCATCAACAAGTTTGAGCAACAGCATCTCAGCTTCAATCAGCGCATCAGAATCAGCAAGTACAAGTGCAAGCAACAGTGCTTCAGCATCTGACTCAGCAAGCAAGTCTGCCTCAGAATCAGCAAGTACAAGCGCAAGCAACAGTGCATCAGCGTCAACAAGCGCATCTGTATCAGATTCAACAAGCGTAAGCAACAGCATCTCAGCTTCAATCAGCGCATCAGAATCAGCAAGCACAAGTGCTTCAGCATCTGACTCAGCAAGCAAATCTGCATCAGAATCAGTAAGCACAAGCGTAAGCAACAGCATCTCTGCTTCAATCAGTGCATCTGAATCAGCAAGCACAAGCGCAAGCAACAGTGCATCAACGTCTGACTCAGCAAGCAAGTCTGCTTCAGAATCAGCAAGCACAAGTGCAAGCAACAGTGCATCAGCGTCAACAAGCGCATCTGTATCTGATTCAACAAGCGTAAGCAATAGCATTTCT
>NZ_RJPI01000019.1:0-17137 GCF_003943385.1 Streptococcus oralis | reverse complement strand
GTTCTATATATTTAAGATACACCAGCAAATATTAGAATTGATAATCAACTATAATAAGAATGAATTATTAAAAGTTGATGAATCTGTTTACGATATTGAAAGTAATAGTTTCACCAAAATATATAAGTTGTTATTTGATACTTTGATTCTGAGAAGGGATACTTTAAGTCTACTAATTTCAGATTATTTTGATTCGGAAACCAATAGAAACAATTATTTTTTGCTACACAATACTTCTAAAAATAGAGCTATATTTAAAATTAGAGAATATAAGTGCAGATCACTTCTTAAGCTCTATCTATCTGTGAATGATAATTCTATTGATATTGGTCGTATAAATCGCTATAACAATAAGAATTTTAAAGAATTCTATTCAAAAGTTTGTTTTGAATTTTTACGTGATGAAGGTAGACTGCGAACGTTTGATGAAAAAGATGTTTTAAATATGATAATTTTAAGCATGAATAATGAGTATAGTCTTGCTTTTATGTTATATCAATTGTTATATACAGATTATACAGAATGGGATGATAACATTGAATTTTATGATACTGAGATTAAAAAATTAATGAGCTGCGATGAAGAGCAACAAAACTACCTTTTCGAGCAAGCTAAAGAAAAAATTTTAAGCACAAATATCAGCCATCGTATTACAGATAAACTTTTAGATAATCTATGGACAAAACGAAATGAAAAAATTACAGATTTTTATTGGTTTAAACAGTTTGGTAGAAGGCATCAAATGTCAGAACTTAAAATTATATATGTTCAATGGTTATTGTCAGGTAAAGAATATTCATTCTCAAGCAGATTTAACTTTATATACGATTCATTAAGCTTTGGTAAAGTGGTAACAAGAGCGAAGAAAAGTGAAAAATGTATAAAAGCCTCTGTTAATAAATTACATTGGAAACGTGTTAGAAATAAAGAGAAAATGGATAACTTCTGTAGAGAATATTTGCTTCTTACTGATAAGTTAGATTCGGTTTTCACAAATGATTTTTATTCGTACAAGCAAAATGATATACAATTATCAGTTGAATATCTTTTGAATACGAATAAAGTTGACTTATCAAATGTAATAGAAAATCTATCAGTATCAAGTTTATTGCGTCTAGAGTGGATATTAAGATTCAGAGTTCACCGTTACAATCGAGATTTTAGCTATACTAGTAGAACCATTTTTGATTCCATGACTTCTAATAGTCCATTTTATTGGTCTGGTGGTGAAGGAGTATTAGAATTTTATATCCTTAAAACTATTGATAGTTATTATGGTGATTTATATAGTGACAGTCAATTTTTAGATGGACTTAAACGTAACTTAATATCTACATTGAATTTCCATAATTTTACAGTCAGTGAGTATGTTGAATTAATCTCTGAAAAAGTTTCAACCATAGATAGTATTTCTATATTCCAAAAGGAAGAAATTATTCGTAAATTAAATGATTTGTTATACAATACCGCAACAAACAATAATCAAAGTAAGCCAGATTATAAAAA
Organism: Streptococcus oralis; assembly: GCF_003943385.1. Lineage (GTDB taxonomy): Bacteria > Bacillota > Bacilli > Lactobacillales > Streptococcaceae > Streptococcus > Streptococcus oralis_CA. Next base: position 15,631 of record NZ_RJPI01000019.1, on the reverse strand, counting down.
ACCATACAGATATAGGTAAATAGATTCAGTACCTTGTTTTAATATATATAAAATACAGATATATATTCTTATCTGGAAAAATATAATCTAAATCAACAACTATTTGTCTAAAAAAATTCAATATTTGATTTGGTTATATCTTATTGAATGAAATTTATAAGTAAATGAACTTTTAATGTTATACTATAAAAGTCAATATTTTAGAAAGCAGGTTACTACATGACAAATTCTGTAAGTTCGAACCGACCTGAGAACTTCGACATTGCAACTTAATTTTCATATATCATTGGCATCGAATTCATCTGGATTGACACGGAAAATCCACCTCACGATGCTATCGGCTGGGTCGCAAAGAAATAAAAAGTCCTGTCACTTTCTCCCATTTAACCTTTGACTATTCCGCAAAATTATCGTACAATAAAGAGTACATGATAAAATGAGGTCAGAGTCTGTTCACTCTGGCGATAGTAGTAAAAATGAGGAGAAACGCTTTGGAATTAGAAGTATTTGCTGGGCAAGAAAAAAGTGAACTATCTATGATTGAGGTAGCGCGTGCTATCTTGGAACTTCGTGGTCGCGATCATGAGATGCATTTTAGTGATCTTGTAAACGAAATTCAAAACTACCTTGGAACATCAAACAGCGATATCCGCGAAGCTTTGCCTTTGTTCTACACAGAGTTGAACTTTGACGGCAGCTTTATCTCTCTTGGAGACAACAAATGGGGGCTTCGTTCATGGTATGGTGTGGACGAAATCGACGAAGAAATCATCGCTCTTGAAGAAAGTGACGACGATGAAGTAGCACCAAAAGCTAAGAAAAAACGCGTCAATGCCTTTATGGATGGCGATTCAGATGCCATTGACTACAATGCGGATGATCCAGAAGATGAAGATGCATACGAAGCTGATCCAGCTCTTTCATACGATGATGAAAATCCAGATGATGAGAAAAATGAAGTGGAAGCTTACGATGCAGAAATCAACGAAATCGCCCCTGATGACTTGGGTGAAGACGTGGATCTCAACGAAGAAGACGACGAGTTTTCAGATGATGATTCTGAAATAGGTGACGAAGAATAGGAAACCTCTTGGGAGAAGATCAGTTTGATCTTCTCTTTTTATTTGTCGGACGAGAGTTGATGATTTCCTTGAAATAAAGTGCTAGAGGGTGTAAAATAAAGGTGAGATGGTGTGCATTTTTCAAAGGAGGTGCCTGCCGATGGAGTTTCGTTTAGATAAAAGTTTGTATGACTTGGGAATTAAGAATGTCGTGATTGGTATCGCTAAAAACGTCGATCCTCATGCTGATTTGCCTCTTGCTTTTCTAAAAAAGAAAGAGGCGAGGGAGAAGTGGGCGCTAGAGTGTGATGTAAAAGAAGTTCAAGAGTCTCCTGTTATCCAAGGTTATAGGCAACTGCTTCAGCGAATCGGACGTAGCGTCAAGAAAAATCCACCGACAGTGGTCGCTCTCATTCGCAATATCCAGCATCGTGGCTCCCTCCCTCACATCAATAGTATCATCGATATCTACAATGTAGAGGCGCTTTCTTCTTTGTTGGCAATTGGTGGGCACGACCTAGATAAGATTGGAGGGCAGATAGAGTTTTCTGTTAGCCAAAGGGAGGACATTTTCCTACCTATCTTATCAACGGAGAAGCATGTTGCACAGACGGACTATGTCTATCGTGATGAAAAAGGAGTTCTAGCTTGGCTGGATGTTCGTGATAGTGAACATTACAAATTTGATGAAGATACAAAAAATGCTATTTTCATCATTCAAGGGAATGAAAACACTTCTGTCGAGATGCGTATAGAAGCGTTAGAAGAAATTGAAAAGGATTTGGCTGCTTGCATGCCTGATTTGCAGTTTGAAAAGAAAGTCATTTCTCTTGAAGGAAACCGCACGGTGGTTCAGGACATTTACTGAGTTTTATAGTGCCTACTTTATGGTATGTAGACAAAGGAGAAAAGTGACATGAAGTCCAATGCTTGGATCAAGAACAACTGGTACTATCTGGATTCCTCAGGTAAGATGCTTCGCAACACCTACACACCTGATGATTATTATGTCAGCAACTCAGGCGTTTGGCAATAAGAATTAGATGTCCTCTTTCCTCATTGAGGAAAGGGGATTTTCCTTGCCTATATACTGCTTCTCTATTTGTCCTAGAGCCCTTTTTGTGTTACAATGAATGGTATGAAAGCTAAGAAATTATGGATGACTGGCTTGACTGTGGCTGGTCTAAGTGCCCTTACTTTAGGGGCTAAAAAAGCAGCAGATAACCACAAACTCATGAAGACTCAAGAAGAGTTGACTGCTATCGTGCGCGAACTTTTCTCAGATATGGGTGAGATTGCGACTCTCTATGTTCAAGTCTACGAAAGTAGCCTAGAGCGACTTGTCGGAGGAGTCATTTTCGAGGATGGCCGTCATTATACCTTTGTCTATGAAAATGAAGACCTGGTCTATGAGGAGGAAGTCTTATGATACAACCAGCAAGTATAGAAGAATTGGCATCTTTAGTAGAAAAAGATGGCAAGAAGGTCTTTCTTTTTGTGGCGGACTGGTGTGGCGATTGCCGTTATATCTATCCATCCTTGCCAGAGATTGAGGAGACCAATCCAGAGTTCACCTTTATTCGAGTGGACCGTGACCAGTATCTGGATCTGGCCAAACTCTGGGATGTGTACGGCATTCCTAGCCTTGTTGTGTTAGAAAAGGACAAGGAAATCGGCCGTTTTGTCAATCGTGACCGTAAAAGCAAGCAACAAATTAACGACTTTTTAGCAGGACTGAAATAGGAGAAAAAGGAAACAATGATTTTTACATATAATAAAGAGCATGTCGGCGATGTCCTTATGATCATCGTGAAAAACAGCGGAGATGCCAAGTTGGACGTGGAGCGCAAAGGAAAGGTAGCCCGTGTTTTCCTCAAAGAAAATGGTGAAACGGTAGCTTGGAATATTTTCGAAGTTTCAAGTTTGTTTGAAATTGCAGAGCGCGGTCAAGTCTTTTTGACAGATGAGCAAGTTGCTCGTTTGAACCAAGAATTGCAGGCGGAAGGCTTTGCGGAAGAGATTGTCAATGACAAAGAACCTAAGTTTGTCGTCGGTGAGATTGTCGAGATGGTAGCTCACCCAGATAGTGACCACCTCAACATCTGCCAAGTTGCAGTCGCAAGTGATAAGACAGTGCAAATCGTTGCAGGGGCTCCTAATGCGCGTGTTGGATTGAAAACAATTGTGGCTCTTCCTGGAGCGATGATGCCAAAAGGCAATCTCATTTTCCCAGGCGAGCTTCGTGGTGAGAAGAGTTTTGGCATGATGTGCAGCCCTCGTGAATTGCATTTGCCAAATGCTCCGCAAAAACGTGGGGTTATTGAATTACCAGAAGACCAAGTTGTTGGAACTCCATTTGACCCAGCCAAACACTGGACTGCCTAGGAAGTTGTCAGTATCTGATACACCAGATAGAAGGAAATAAGATGGCAAAAAATGTAGTGATTACAGGAGCGACCTCAGGAATAGGTGAAGCGATTGCGCGTGCTTATCTGGAACAGGGGGAGAATGTTGTTCTAACAGGGCGACGGACAGACAGACTAGAAGCCCTCAAGTCGGAATTTGCAGAAACTTTTCCAAATCAAACAGTTTGGATCTTTCCACTGGATGTCACGGATATGACCATGGTCAAGACTGTCTGCTCCGATATTTTGGAAACGATAGGTAAGATTGATATCTTGGTCAATAACGCCGGACTGGCTCTTGGCTTGGCTCCCTATCAAGACTATGAAGAGTTGGATATGCTGACCATGTTGGATACCAACGTGAAGGGTTTGATGGCGGTTACTCGCTGTTTCTTACCAGCAATGGTAAAAGTCAATCAGGGGCATATTATCAACATGGGGTCAACCGCAGGAATTTATGCCTATGCGGGAGCCGCTGTTTACTCAGCCACTAAGGCAGCAGTTAAGACTTTTTCAGATGGATTGCGAATCGATACCATCGCAACGGATATCAAGGTGACCACCATTCAGCCAGGGATTGTCGAAACAGATTTCTCTACAGTTCGTTTTCACGGTGACAAAGAGCGTGCTGCGACCGTCTATCAGGGAATTGAGGCCTTGCAAGCTCAGGATATTGCAGATACAGTGGTCTATGTGACCAGTCAGCCCCGTCGTGTGCAGATTACAGATATGACCATTATGGCCAATCAACAGGCGACAGGTTTTATGGTTCATAAAAAGTAAAAAATTTCCTCAAAAAGTTACAAATTTCTGTAACTTTTTTTGATTTCCTGCGAATAGATAAGTAGGAGGATGAAAAATGTATAATAAAGTTATCATGATTGGGCGTTTGACGTCTACACCAGAATTGCACAAAACCAACAATGACAAGTCAGTGGCTCGCGCAACGATTGCTGTGAACCGTCGTTACAAAGACCAAAATGGAGAACGCGAAGCCGACTTTATCAATCTCGTTCTTTGGGGAAAATTGGCTGAAACCTTGGCAAGTTATGCAACTAAAGGTAGCCTCATTTCTGTTGATGGGGAATTGCGTACCCGTCGCTTTGAGAAAAATGGGCAGATCAACTATGTGACCGAAGTTCTCGTGACAGGTTTCCAACTCTTGGAAAGCCGCGCCCAACGTGCCTTGCGTGAAAATAACGCAGGTCAAGACTTGGCAGATTTGGTTTTGGAAGAGGAGGAATTGCCATTTTAAGCATTGAAAAGTCTGAGTTGGTCTCAGGCTTTTTTATATTGAGAAAGTCAGACTTTTTTCTTGACTATTTCTGACCAAGTGATACAATAGAACTATGAATTAGCACTCAGATATAAAGAGTGCTAATAATATGTATTTCATCATGGAGGAAAACAGATGTTGAAACCATTAGGAGACCGTGTGGTCTTGAAAATCGAAGAAAAAGAACAAACTGTTGGAGGCTTTGTCCTTGCAGGCTCAGCCCAAGAAAAAACAAAAACAGCCCAAGTTGTAGCTACTGGACAAGGTGTTCGTACTTTGAACGGTGACTTGGTAGCTCCAAGCGTTAAGTCTGGAGACCGTGTCTTAGTTGAAGCCCACGCAGGTCTTGATGTCAAAGATGGCGATGAAAAGTACATCATCGTTGGCGAAGCTAACATCTTGGCTATCATTGAAGAATAGAAGGAGAATGTAAGTATGTCAAAAGAAATTAAATTTTCATCTGATGCTCGTTCAGCTATGGTTCGTGGTGTCGATATCCTTGCAGACACTGTTAAAGTAACCTTGGGACCAAAAGGTCGTAATGTCGTGTTGGAAAAATCATTCGGTTCACCACTCATCACCAATGACGGTGTAACCATTGCCAAAGAAATCGAGTTGGAAGACCATTTTGAAAATATGGGTGCCAAGTTGGTATCAGAAGTCGCTTCAAAAACCAATGATATCGCAGGTGATGGGACAACTACTGCAACAGTCTTGACCCAAGCTATCGTACGTGAAGGAATCAAGAACGTCACAGCAGGTGCCAATCCAATCGGTATCCGTCGGGGGATTGAAGCAGCGGTTGCCGCAGCTGTAGAAGCCTTGAAAAACAATGCCATCCCTGTTGCCAATAAAGAAGCCATCGCTCAGGTTGCCGCTGTATCTTCTCGTTCTGAGAAAGTCGGCGAATACATCTCTGAAGCCATGGAAAAAGTTGGCAAGGACGGTGTCATCACCATTGAAGAGTCACGTGGTATGGAAACAGAGCTCGAAGTCGTAGAAGGAATGCAGTTTGACCGCGGTTACCTTTCACAGTACATGGTGACAGATAGCGAAAAAATGGTGGCTGACCTTGAAAATCCATACATCTTGATTACAGATAAGAAGATTTCAAATATCCAAGAAATCTTACCACTTCTAGAAAGTATTCTTCAAAGCAACCGTCCGCTCTTGATTATTGCGGATGATGTAGATGGCGAAGCTCTTCCAACCCTTGTATTGAACAAGATTCGTGGTACTTTCAATGTAGTTGCTGTCAAAGCTCCTGGCTTTGGAGACCGTCGTAAAGCCATGCTTGAAGACATCGCTATTTTGACAGGTGGAACTGTCATCACAGAAGATCTTGGTCTTGAGTTGAAAGATGCGACGATTGAGGCGCTTGGTCAAGCTGCTAGAGTGACTGTGGACAAAGATAGCACTGTTATCGTAGAAGGTGCTGGAATTCCTGAAGCTATTTCTCACCGTGTTGCGGTTATCAAGTCTCAAATCGAAACCACAACCTCTGAATTTGACCGTGAAAAATTGCAAGAACGCTTGGCAAAATTGTCAGGTGGTGTCGCTGTTATCAAGGTCGGTGCTGCAACTGAAACTGAGTTGAAAGAAATGAAACTCCGCATTGAAGACGCCCTCAACGCTACTCGTGCAGCTGTTGAAGAAGGTATCGTTGCAGGTGGTGGAACTGCTCTTGCTAATGTTATCCCAGCCGTGGCTGATTTAGAATTGACAGGAGACGAAGCAACGGGCCGCAATATTGTTCTCCGCGCCTTAGAAGAACCTGTTCGTCAAATCGCCCACAATGCAGGATTTGAAGGATCTATCGTTATTGACCGTTTGAAGAATGCTGAAGTTGGTACAGGCTTCAACGCAGCAACAGGCGAGTGGGTTAATATGATTGAAGAAGGAATCATCGACCCAGTTAAAGTGAGTCGTTCAGCCCTTCAAAATGCAGCATCTGTAGCCAGCTTGATTTTGACTACAGAAGCAGTCGTAGCCAATAAACCAGAACCAGTATCCCCAGCTCCAGCCATGGATCCAAGCATGATGGGCGGGATGATGTAAAAACTATTAAAGGAGGGATGGGTATTCCCTCCTTTTATGGTTTTCTATTCTAAATAGATTTGAGCTCTCCTAACTTATATGATAAAATAAGACTAGAAGAAGGAGAAGAACATGATCGATGTAGAAGAAATTCTGAGTAAGATGAATCCTAATCAGAAGATTAATTATGACCGTGTTATGCAGAAGATGGTACAAGTATGGGAGAAAAATGAGCAGCGCCCAACCATTCTCATGCATGTTTGCTGTGCTCCTTGTAGTACCTACACCCTAGAGTATCTAACCAAGTATGCGGATGTGACTATCTATTTTGCCAATTCCAATATCCATCCCAAGGCAGAATACCACAAGCGGGCTTACGTCACCAAAAAATTTGTCAGTGATTTCAATGAGCGAACAGGAAATACAGTCCAGTATCTAGAAGCTCCCTACGAACCCAATGAATACCGGAAGTTAGTCAGAGGACTAGAAGAAGAACCCGAAGGTGGTGATCGTTGCAAGGTTTGTTTTGACTACCGTTTGGATAAAACGGCGCAAGTGGCTATGGATTTGGGATTTGACTACTTTGGTTCAGCTTTGACCATCAGTCCCCATAAGAATTCTCAAACCATCAATAGCATCGGGATAGATGTTCAAAAGATATACACGACCCACTATCTTCCAAGTGATTTCAAGAAAAATCAAGGCTACAAACGTTCGGTGGAGATGTGCGAGGAGTATGATATTTATCGTCAATGTTATTGTGGATGCGTCTATGCAGCTCAAGCCCAGAATATTGATCTTGTTCAGGTTAAGAAAGATGCTACAGCTTTCTTGCTGGATAAGGATGTTGAAAAAGACTATTCCCACATCAAATTTACTGTCACTAAATTAGATATATAGAAATCAACCCAGCTGAAAAGCTGGGTTTTTCAAATAAAAAAACCAGGGCTCTCACCCCGGTTTGACAACTTTACCGATTCTTTAGTTCTATGTAGCGTTTGTACCAAATGTTGACATAGGCCTCTGAGAAAGGACCGCGTCCATTGTTGATCCAATCAACAAGGATTTTAACATGCTCTTTCAAAATATAGTCTAAATCATCAGAATACTTCATTTTGCGTTTATGGCGCTCATACTCTTCAACGTCCAAGAGACGCTTTTCACCATCAGTGAAGACCTTAACATCCAAATCGTAATCAATGTATTTCAGGGCTTCCTCATCTAGATAGTAGGGGCTAGCCATATTGCAATAGTAGGAAATTCCATTATCGCGAATCATAGCAATGATATTAAACCAATATTTTTTGTGAAAGTAAACAATAGCCGGTTCTCGAGTCACCCAACGACGACCGTCACTTTCGGTAACAAGTGTGTGGTCGTTGACGCCGATAATAGCGTTCTCTGTTGTTTTTAGTACCATGGTGTCCCGCCAAGTACGGTGGAGACTCCCATCATGCTTATAACTTTGAATTGTAATAAAGTCGCCTTCTTTTGGAAGTTTCATAACTAACCAACTTTCTACAATTTATAAGTTTATCGTTTACTATTATATCATAAATCGGTCTAATTTTTTTGAATTTTACACGAAAATATTAAAGATATTCTCTAAGAGCGCTGGCTATATCCGAAAAATCGTAGCCTTTTCTAGCTAAAACTTGAGTTAAACGCTGTTTAAGTTCGTATCCTTCATACTTTCGAGCATATTTAGCATATTGTTTGTCTAGCTCTTTAAAAATGAGTTCTTGAGTCGTTTCTTGGTCAACTTGACTGTCCAAGTCATCAAAGGCACTTTTAGCATCAGCATAGGAGAAGCCCTTGTTAGTCAAGTTTTGGATAATCTTATCTTGCAAAGCGCGAGCAGGAAGCTTTCCCGTGTATTTTTTAAGTAGTTTCTCCGCCACACGATGAGCAACCTCTGAAAAATCAAAATCCTTTAAAACCTCTTCAATAGTTGATTTGGCAATCCCTTTTTGAGATAGTTTTTGAGCTAGCACATAAGGTCCCTTATCTCCAGAAAGTTGATTTGCATTGATGATAGAGTAGACATACTGACGATCATTAATCCAGTTGTCCTCTTTAAGATTAGCGATAACTTGACTAGTTATTTTTTCATCAATATCATACTTTTTCAGATACTCTCGCACTTCCTTTTCAGTACGAGCCTTGAAGGATAGATGGTAGAGAGCAAGATTTTTACCATAAGAAAACTGGGCAAAATCCTGAATCTCGGTCAGTTCCTCTTTGCTAATGACCTTATCTCGAGACAGCATAAAACGGACAATGGTATCTTCAGTGATATAAGAGGTTTGCTGTTCATCTAACTCCATCAGGTAGAGGCGTTTTTTCTTTTCAAGTTTTGTGATTTTCATAGTACTATTATACCTTAAAATGTGATAAGATAGGGGTATGAATCTGAAAGTCAAACAAAAAATACCTTTAAAAATCAAGCGGATGGGTATCAATGGTGAGGGAATCGGTTTCTACCAGAAAACCCTCGTTTTTGTGCCAGGTGCCCTCAAGGGAGAAGATATCTATTGTCAGATTACTTCTATTAAACGTAACTTTGTAGAAGCAAAATTACTAAAGGTTAATAAGAAGTCTAAATTTCGAGTCGTACCTGCATGTACGATTTATAATGAATGTGGTGGTTGCCAAATCATGCACCTTCACTATGATAAACAGTTAGAGTTTAAAACGGATTTGCTCCACCAAGCCTTGAAAAAATTTGCCCCTGCAGGATATGAAAACTATGAAATTCGTCCAACTATCGGTATGCAGGAACCAAAGTACTACCGTGCTAAGTTGCAATTTCAAACTCGGAAATTTAAAAATCAGGTCAAGGCAGGTTTGTATGCGCAAAACTCTCATTATCTTGTAGAATTGAAAGATTGCTTGGTACAAGATAAGGAGACTCAAGTGATTGCGAATCGCTTAGCTGAACTTCTTACTTACCACCAAATTCCAATTACAGATGAGAGAAAAACGCTCGGTATTCGCACTATCATGGTACGTCGAGCGAGAAAAACTGGACAAGTCCAGATTATCGTCGTAACTAACCGCCAGTTGAATTTGAATCACCTAGTCAAAGACCTAGTCAAGGATTTTCCAGAAGTCGTCACAGTTGCGGTTAACACAAATACAGCAAAAACAAGTGAAATCTATGGTGAGAAGACGGAAATTATCTGGGGCCAAGAGAGTATTCAAGAAGGAGTACTCGACTATGAGTTTTCTCTCTCCCCTCGAGCTTTTTATCAGCTTAATCCTGAGCAGACAGAGATTCTCTATAGTGAAGCAGTTAAGGCTCTGGATGTCAGCAAAGAAGATCATCTGATTGATGCCTATTGCGGTGTTGGGACGATTGGATTTGCCTTCGCAAATAAGATCAAGAGTCTCAGAGGGATGGATATTATTCCAGAAGCCATAGAAGATGCCAAGCGAAACGCTCAAAAAATGGGGTTTGACAATACCCATTACGAAGTGGGGACAGCTGAAGAGATTATTTCACGCTGGTATCAAGAGGGTTACCGAGCGAATGCACTGATAGTCGATCCTCCTCGTACGGGCTTAGATGATAAGTTGTTGGATACCATTCTGGCTTATGTTCCAGAAAAAATGGTCTATGTATCCTGCAATGTTTCGACCTTGGCGCGAGATTTAGTTAAACTAGTGAAAGTCTATGATCTCCAGTATATCCAGTCAGTCGATATGTTTCCCCACACCGCACGAACAGAAGCAGTCGTGAAGCTGGAAAAAAGTAAAAAAAGTTTCAAAAAAGTGTTGACATAGGTCAACAGCTGTGATATACTAATATAGTTGTCGCTTGAGAGAGATTGAGTGACAAAGACCTTTGAAAACTGAACAAGACGAACCAATGTGCAGGGCACTATAACAAAGGTTATAGTACTGAACAATGAAAAAAACAANAAATCTGTCAGTGACAGAAATGAGTGAGAACTCAAACTTTTAATGAGAGTTTGATCCTGGCTCAGGACGAACGCTGGCGGCGTGCCTAATACATGCAAGTAGAACGCTGAAGGAGGAGCTTGCTTCTCCGGATGAGTTGCGAACGGGTGAGTAACGCGTAGGTAACCTGCCTGGTAGCGGGGGATAACTATTGGAAACGATAGCTAATACCGCATAATAGCAGTTATTGCATGATAACTGTTTGAAAGGTGCAATTGCACCACTACCAGATGGACCTGCGTTGTATTAGCTAGTTGGTGGGGTAACGGCTCACCAAGGCGACGATACATAGCCGACCTGAGAGGGTGATCGGCCACACTGGGACTGAGACACGGCCCAGACTCCTACGGGAGGCAGCAGTAGGGAATCTTCGGCAATGGACGGAAGTCTGACCGAGCAACGCCGCGTGAGTGAAGAAGGTTTTCGGATCGTAAAGCTCTGTTGTAAGAGAAGAACGAGTGTGAGAGTGGAAAGTTCACACTGTGACGGTATCTTACCAGAAAGGGACGGCTAACTACGTGCCAGCAGCCGCGGTAATACGTAGGTCCCGAGCGTTGTCCGGATTTATTGGGCGTAAAGCGAGCGCAGGCGGTTAGATAAGTCTGAAGTTAAAGGCTGTGGCTTAACCATAGTACGCTTTGGAAACTGTTTAACTTGAGTGCAAGAGGGGAGAGTGGAATTCCATGTGTAGCGGTGAAATGCGTAGATATATGGAGGAACACCGGTGGCGAAAGCGGCTCTCTGGCTTGTAACTGACGCTGAGGCTCGAAAGCGTGGGGAGCAAACAGGATTAGATACCCTGGTAGTCCACGCCGTAAACGATGAGTGCTAGGTGTTAGACCCTTTCCGGGGTTTAGTGCCGCAGCTAACGCATTAAGCACTCCGCCTGGGGAGTACGACCGCAAGGTTGAAACTCAAAGGAATTGACGGGGGCCCGCACAAGCGGTGGAGCATGTGGTTTAATTCGAAGCAACGCGAAGAACCTTACCAGGTCTTGACATCCCTCTGACCGCTCTAGAGATAGAGTTTTCCTTCGGGACAGAGGTGACAGGTGGTGCATGGTTGTCGTCAGCTCGTGTCGTGAGATGTTGGGTTAAGTCCCGCAACGAGCGCAACCCCTATTGTTAGTTGCCATCATTCAGTTGGGCACTCTAGCGAGACTGCCGGTAATAAACCGGAGGAAGGTGGGGATGACGTCAAATCATCATGCCCCTTATGACCTGGGCTACACACGTGCTACAATGGCTGGTACAACGAGTCGCAAGCCGGTGACGGCAAGCTAATCTCTTAAAGCCAGTCTCAGTTCGGATTGTAGGCTGCAACTCGCCTACATGAAGTCGGAATCGCTAGTAATCGCGGATCAGCACGCCGCGGTGAATACGTTCCCGGGCCTTGTACACACCGCCCGTCACACCACGAGAGTTTGTAACACCCGAAGTCGGTGAGGTAACCTTTTAGGAGCCAGCCGCCTAAGGTGGGATAGATGATTGGGGTGAAGTCGTAACAAGGTAGCCGTATCGGAAGGTGCGGCTGGATCACCTCCTTTCTAAGGATAAGGAACTGCGCATTGGTCTTGTTTAGTCTTGAGAGGTCTTGTGGGGCCTTAGCTCAGCTGGGAGAGCGCCTGCTTTGCACGCAGGAGGTCAGCGGTTCGATCCCGCTAGGCTCCATTGGTGAGAGATCACCAAGTAATGCACATTGAAAATTGAATATCTATATCAAATAGTAACAAGAAAATAAACCGAAACGCTGTAGTATTAAAAGAGTTACTGACTGAAAGGTCAGAAAATAAGGTTAAGTTAATAAGGGCGCACGGTGGATGCCTTGGCACTAGGAGCCGAAGAAGGACGTGACAAACGACGATATGCCTTGGGTAGCTGTAAGTAAGCGATGATCCAGGGATTTCCGAATGGGGGAACCCAACAGGTACTACCTGTTACCCATATCTGTTAAGGATGTGAGGAGGAAGACGCAGTGAACTGAAACATCTAAGTAGCTGCAGGAAGAGAAAGCAAAAGCGATTGCCTTAGTAGCGGCGAGCGAAACGGCAGGAGGGCAAACCGAAGAGTTTACTCTTCGGGGTTGTAGGACTGCAATGTGGACTCAAAGATTATAGAAGAATGATTTGGGAAGATCAGCCAAAGAGAGTAACAGCCTCGTATTTAAAATAGTCTTTGTACCTAGCAGTATCCTGAGTACGGCGGGACACGAGAAATCCCGTCGGAATCTGGGAGGACCATCTCCCAACCCTAAATACTCCCTAGTGACCGATAGTGAACCAGTACCGTGAGGGAAAGGTGAAAAGCACCCCGGGAGGGGAGTGAAATAGAACCTGAAACCGTGTGCCTACAACAAGTTCGAGCCCGTTAATGGGTGAGAGCGTGCCTTTTGTAGAATGAACCGGCGAGTTACGATATGATGCGAGGTTAAGTTGAAGAGACGGAGCCGCAGGGAAACCGAGTCTGAATAGGGCGCATTAGTATCATGTCGTAGACCCGAAACCATGTGACCTACCCATGAGCAGGTTGAAGGTGCGGTAAGACGCACTGGAGGACCGAACCAGGGCACGTTGAAAAGTGCTTGGATGACTTGTGGGTAGCGGAGAAATTCCAAACGAACTTGGAGATAGCTGGTTCTCTCCGAAATAGCTTTAGGGCTAGCGTCGACATTAGAGATTCTTGGAGGTAGAGCACTGTTTGGGTGAGGGGTCCATCCCGGATTACCAATCTCAGATAAACTCCGAATGCCAAAGAATTATGGTCGGCAGTCAGACTGCGAGTGCTAAGATCCGTAGTCGAAAGGGAAACAGCCCAGACCACCAGCTAAGGTCCCAAAATAATTGTTAAGTGGAAAAGGATGTGGGGTTGCACAGACAACTAGGATGTTAGCTTAGAAGCAGCTATTCATTCAAAGAGTGCGTAATAGCTCACTAGTCGAGTGACCCTGCGCCGAAAATGTACCGGGGCTAAAACAATTTACCGAAGCTGTGGATACCTTTATAGGTATGGTAGGAGAGCGTTCTATGTGTGAAGAAGGTATACCGTGAGGAGTGCTGGAACGCATAGAAGTGAGAATGCCGGTATGAGTAGCGAAAGACAGGTGAGAATCCTGTCCACCGTAAGACTAAGGTTTCCAGGGGAAGGCTCGTCCGCCCTGGGTTAGTCGGGACCTAAGGAGAGACCGAAAGGTGTATCCGATGGACAACAGGTTGATATTCCTGTACTAGAGTATGTAGTGATGGAGGGACGCAGTAGGCTAACTAAAGCAGACGATTGGAAGTGTCTGTCTAAGCAGTGAGGTGTGAATTGAGTCAAATGCTTAGTTCTATAACATTGAGCTGTGATGGGGAGCGAAGTTTAGTAGCGAAGTTAGTGACGTCACACTGCCAAGAAAAGCTTCTAGCGTTTAAACATACTCTACCCGTACCGCAAACCGACACAGGTAGTCGAGGCGAGTAGCCTCAGGTGAGCGAGAGAACTCTCGTTAAGGAACTCGGCAAAATGACCCCGTAACTTCGGGAGAAGGGGTGCTGACTTTACGTCAGCCGCAGTGAATAGGCCCAAGCAACTGTTTATCAAAAACACAGCTCTCTGCTAAATCGTAAGATGATGTATAGGGGGTGACGCCTGCCCGGTGCTGGAAGGTTAAGAGGAGTGCTTAGCGGTAACGCGAAGGTATGAATTGAAGCCCCAGTAAACGGCGGCCGTAACTATAACGGTCCTAAGGTAGCGAAATTCCTTGTCGGGTAAGTTCCGACCCGCACGAAAGGCGTAATGATTTGGGCACTGTCTCAACGAGAGACTCGGTGAAATTTTAGTACCTGTGAAGATGCAGGTTACCCGCGACAGGACGGAAAGACCCCATGGAGCTTTACTGCAGTTTGATATTGAGTGTCTGTACCACATGTACAGGATAGGTAGGAGTCTATGAGATCGGGACGCCAGTTTCGAAGGAGACGTTGTTGGGATACTACCCTTGTGTTATGGCCACTCTAACCCAGATAGGTTATCCCTATCGGAGACAGTGTCTGACGGGCAGTTTGACTGGGGCGGTCGCCTCCTAAAAGGTAACGGAGGCGCCCAAAGGTTCCCTCAGAATGGTTGGAAATCATTCGCAGAGTGTAAAGGTATAAGGGAGCTTGACTGCGAGAGCTACAACTCGAGCAGGGACGAAAGTCGGGCTTAGTGATCCGGTGGTTCCGCATGGAAGGGCCATCGCTCAACGGATAAAAGCTACCCTGGGGATAACAGGCTTATCTCCCCCAAGAGTTCACATCGACGGGGAGGTTTGGCACCTCGATGTCGGCTCGTCGCATCCTGGGGCTGTAGTCGGTCCCAAGGGTTGGGCTGTTCGCCCATTAAAGCGGCACGCGAGCTGGGTTCAGAACGTCGTGAGACAGTTCGGTCCCTATCCGTCGCGGGCGTAGGAAATTTGAGAGGATCTGCTCCTAGTACGAGAGGACCAGAGTGGACTTACCGCTGGTGTACCAGTTGTCTTGCCAAAGGCATCGCTGGGTAGCTATGTAGGGAAGGGATAAACGCTGAAAGCATCTAAGTGTGAAACCCACCTCAAGATGAGATTTCCCATGATTATATATCAGTAAGAGCCCTGAGAGATGATCAGGTAGATAGGTTAGAAGTGGAAGTGTGGTGACACATGTAGCGGACTAATACTAATAGCTCGAGGACTTATCCAAAGTAACTGAGAAAACTTAGCGTATGGTTTTTCTAATTATTTGATAGATATTCAATTTTGAGTAGGTATTACTCAGAGTTAAGTGACGATAGCCTAGGAGATACACCTGTACCCATGCCGAACACAGCAGTTAAGCCCTAGAACGCCGGAAGTAGTTGGGGGTTGCCCCCTGTGAGATATGGAAGTCGCTTAGC
>NZ_RJPI01000018.1:0-16839 GCF_003943385.1 Streptococcus oralis | reverse complement strand
AAGCCACAATTAAGAAATATATTCAAGATTAAAGAAATTATCCAGTGGATGATTTCTTCACGAGTATGAAAATTCGAGAACGAGTAAAGCATGATATAGCATTAGATAAATTAAGTGTAAAAGAATATGAGGATCCCTTTAGGGATAGTGGTAAGTAATGCGAACACCTCTTTGAGAGGTTTGTGAAGAGTCAAGAGCAATGAAACTTGAACAAAGTGAAAGCCAGCGTCTTTAGGCGCTGGCTGGTGATTTGGGCTTATAGCCCTGGTGCAAACCACCCGTTAGACGGGTGGTTATGATTTCCATATTTCTGATAAAAATCGACCTTGACCTGAATGAAGGTTTCGGCTTCGCGTAGTAGCTGCAGGAGGGTGGCACGGGTTTCAAACTCTTCACGCGTTTTTGGAAGACTCCGATTGCGGAAGACTTGCAGATAACGTTCAATGTCATCAAGCAGGTCGTGAGCAGGATTGGTCTGACTTAGCTGGACAGCAATCTTTGAAAAGAGCTGGGCCAAGATCAAACTTTCACTTGCGGCCAGGTGACAAGTATTGATCTGCTGGGCCATATTTCGCAGGATACCACTTTGCCGTTGTCTCATCTCAAAGTAATGGATGTGGTAGTCTGTCTGGTGAAAGAGGTGATCTGAGTGATCCAGATAAACTAGCTTGAGGGCTTCATCAAGGAGCTCATCTAATTCGTCAACGAGTTGGGCTTGATTGCGTCCGTCTCCCCTCGACAGATAGTACTTAAAGCGAAGCAGGATGTCTTTTAACTTTTCTTCGACCTGAAGGTGGTAGCTTTGGATGGCTTTCTCACGAGAGGGCATATAAAGGTTGACCAATAGAGCAAAGCTTGTCCCGATGAGAAAGAGGAACACTTCATTAAGCAAGAGCTCTGGAGAGGTAGACTTCTGTACCAAGAGATGACTGACCAAGACACTGCTAGGTGTGATGCCGATTTCCCAGCCCATTTTATAGGCTAGAGGCACGTAGAGAGCCAGATAGAGGCCGAGACTCCAGATGTGAAATCCTGTCAGTTGAAAGGCTAGAACACCGATAGCGAGTGCTAGGAGCATGGAAAAGAGGCGGTTACGGGCTAATTTCAGCGTACTTCTGCGCGTGTCGGAGAGGCTTAAGAGAGCGATAATTCCAGCTGAAACTGCTGATGATAAATCTAAAAAATAAGCGAGAAAACAAGCGAGGCAGGTCGCTAAGATCAGTTTTGTCGTACGTTGGGTGATAGACATGAGAATTTCCTATAATACTAGAATAAGAGTATAAAAGACAAGGCTTGGAAGACTTGTCTTAAAAAATCTATTTTTTACGTGCCGACGCGTACTCAGCTACTGCTGTAAAGAGGACGTCGGTAGAAGAGTTCAGGGCAGTTTCGCAGGAATCTTGGACGACACCGATGACAAAACCGACTCCGACTACCTGCATGGCAACATCGTTTGAAATCCCAAAGAGACTACAAGCGACAGGGATGAGGAGAAGTGATCCACCAGCGATTCCAGAAGCTCCACAGGCAGAAATAGCAGCGACGACACTGAGCACAAAGGCTGTACCAAAGTCGACAGAGATTCCTAGCGTATTGACTGCAGCTAGAGTCAGAATGTTAATGGTTACGGCTGCGCCAGCCATGTTAATAGTGGAGCCAAGGGGAATAGAAACAGAGTAGGTATCTGGATTGAGTCCAAGATCTTGGCAGAGTTTCATGTTGACAGGGATATTAGCGGCAGAACTACGAGTAAAGAAAGCTGTAATTCCACTGACACGCAAACATTTAAAAACAAGAGGATAAGGATTTTTTCTCATAAGGAGAAAGGCAATGAGGGGATTGATGACAAGGGCCACAAAAGCCATAGTTGCAATCAAGAGTCCTAGCAAAATTCCGTAGTTAGCAAGGCTGGTAATTCCTTTATCAGAGATGGTCTTGAAGACCAAGCCCATAATTCCGAAAGGTGCCAAATTGATAATCCACTCCACAATCTTGGAAGTTACACCAGCCATGGTTTTGAGCAATTCCTTGCTGTTTTTGCTAGCTTCTCTCATAGCAAGTCCAAAGACAACAGCCCATGATAGAATTCCAATATAGTTGGCTTTGACGACGGCGTTGAGGGGATTGTCCACGAGATTCAGCAGGAGGTTGCTGAGAACTTGACCGATGCCGTCTGGTGGGGCAATCTCTGTGCTCGCACTGCTGAGAGTAATCTGGACCGGGAAGAGAAAACTAGCCAGTACAGCAATCAAGGCAGCTGCAAAGGTACCGAGTAGATAGAGAAAAATAACGGTCTTCATATTGGTATCTTGCCCTTTTTGATGTTGTGAGAGGGCATTTGCGACGAGGGTAAAGACCAAGACAGGAGCGATGGCTTTCAGACCCCCAACGAATAGGTCACCGAGAATGCTGAGCCCCGACAGACTAGGAAAAAGTAGCCCTAGAGAGGCTCCCAGAAGCATGCCGATTAGGATACGTTTGATGAGGCTGGCCTTGTTCCAGGCTCGAATGATTCTTTTCATAATAGTCTCCTTCAAAGTGTATTGTTTATGATTATAGTATAAATATGCCGTTGAGGCAAGTCTTTTTTTGAGTTTGGGGGAATATCAGAATATTTATGAGGGATTTGAACGGGATGATTTGTGGTATAATACTAAAAAGGAGTTTTGTATGCAAGAATTTTTTCAACGTTATCTTGATAAATTGGATGTAACAACTGTATTAGAGAATGTCTTGACCAAGGTGATCTCTCTTTTGATTTTGTTTCTGCTATTTTATATAGCTAAAAAGATGCTTCATGCGACTGTACGAAAGATTGTCAAGCCCTCGCTTAAATTTTCAAATCGGGATGCGGGCAGACAAAAGACCATTTCTCGTTTGCTTGAGAATATCTTTAACTACACCCTTTATTTCTTTTTGATTTACTGTATCTTGTCTATTTTGGGCTTGCCAGTTTCCAGCCTCCTTGCTGGGGCGGGGATTGCTGGGGTTGCCATTGGGATGGGGGCACAAGGCTTTCTATCCGATGTCATCAACGGCTTTTTCATCCTCTTTGAACGCCAGCTTGATGTGGGTGACGAAGTGGTCCTCACAAATGGTCCTATTACCGTATCTGGAAAGGTTGTTAGTGTAGGAATCCGTACGACCCAACTTCGCAGTGACGACCAAGCCCTTCATTTTGTTCCTAACCGAAATATCACTGTTGTTAGCAACTTCTCTCGTACAGAGTAGGTCTGCTATTTTGGCAGATTTGTGGTACAATAGAAAGAGTTTGGTAGAGGAGAGAGTATGCTATTTGTAGAGAAAAAACTAGGTCACAATTGTACCTGGATAGACCTTGATGTGGACAAGATTAAAAACATGGAAGATCTTTCTGACGTCTATGGATTGGATAAGGAAACCATCGAGTATGCTCTAGATAGAAATGAACGAGCCCACATGGATTATAACCGTGAAACGGGGACGGTAACCTTCATTTATAATGTTCTTGATTTAGAAAAAGACAAGGAATATTATGAAGCGATTCCGATGACCTTTATCGTTGAAAAACAACGGTTGATCACTATCAGCAATCACAAGAATACTTATGTGATTAAACGTATGGCGACCTATCTTGAAAGCCATGAAATCATTTCCATCTACAAATTTCTTTTTGCCAGTTTAGAGATTATTAGTAATGCTTATTATCCAGTTATTGAAGAGATGGATAAAAGTAAGGATGAAATCAGTGCACTTCTTCGTCAAAAAACAACTAAAAAAAATCTTTTTGCCCTCTCTGACTTGGAAACCGGTATGGTTTACTTGACAGCTGCTGCTAAACAAAATCGTCTCCTCTTGGAACACATCCAAGGGCATGCTCTTTATCGCAATCTTAATGAGGTAGAAAGAGAGCAGTTTGATGATGCTATGATTGAAGCGCATCAGTTGGTTTCGATGACAGACTTGATTTCTCAAGTTTTGCAACAACTCTCAGCCTCTTACAACAACATCCTAAACAATAATCTAAATGATAATTTGACAACTTTGACAATTATCTCAGTCTTGCTGGCTATCCTTGCGGTTATTACAGGGTTCTTCGGAATGAATGTTCCTTTACCGTTTACAGATGAACCAAATGCTTGGATTTATATTTTGATAGCTAGTCTCATTTTATGGGCAGTCTTAGCCCAATGTTTAAAGAAAATTGCTAGAAATTAAAAAGAAAAGGAGCCAGAATGGCGATTGAAAACTATATGCCAGATTTTGCTGTGGAAGCAGTTTATGATCTGACAGTCCCAAGCCTGCAGGCGCAGGGGATCAAGGCTGTTTTGGTCGATTTGGATAATACCCTCATTGCTTGGAATAACCCTGATGGGACACTAGAGATGAAGCAATGGCTACATGACCTTCAGGACGCGGGCATTCGCATTATCGTAGTCTCAAATAACACCAAAAAACGAGTTCAACGCGCTGTTGAGAAGTTTGGGATTGATTACGTTTATTGGGCCTTGAAGCCTTTCACATTTGGGATTGACCGTGCCATGAAGGAATTTCACTACGAGAAAAATGAAGTGGTCATGGTCGGCGACCAACTCATGACGGATATACGAGCAGCTCACCGTGCAGGTATTCGCTCGATCTTAGTCAAACCCTTGGTCCAACACGACTCGATCAAAACGCAGATTAACCGGGCTCGCGAGCGCCGTGTCATGCGCAAAATCACTGAAAAGTACGGACCGATTACATATAAAAAAGGAATTTAACTATGGAAGAAATTCTCTGTATTGGTTGTGGAGCAACCATTCAGACGACAGACAAGGCTGGTCTTGGATTTACCCCCCAGTCAGCACTTGAAAAAGGTTTGGAGACTGGCGAAGTCTATTGCCAACGCTGTTTCCGTCTCCGCCACTACAATGAAATCACAGATGTCCAGTTGACGGACGATGATTTCCTCAAACTCTTGCACGAGGTGGGAGACAGTGATGCCTTGGTGGTCAATGTCATTGATATCTTTGACTTTAATGGCTCTGTCATCCCAGGCTTGCCACGCGTTGTATCGGGAAATGATGTCCTCTTAGTTGGAAATAAAAAAGATATCCTGCCCAAGTCAGTTAAACCGGGTAAGATCAGCCAGTGGCTGATGGAGCGTGCCCATGAAGAAGGACTTCGTCCTGTTGATGTCGTCCTGACTTCGGCTCAGAATAAGCATGCCATCAAGGAAGTCATTGACAAAATTGAGCACTACCGTAAGGGGGGTGATGTCTATGTAGTTGGGGTAACCAACGTTGGAAAGTCAACCCTTATCAACGCTATTATCCAGGAAATCACGGGCGACCAGAATGTCATCACGACTTCGCGCTTCCCAGGGACAACCTTGGACAAGATTGAGATTCCGCTCGATGACGGATCTTATATCTACGATACACCGGGGATTATTCACCGTCACCAGATGGCCCACTACTTGACGGCTAAAAACCTCAAGTATGTCAGCCCTAAAAAGGAAATCAAGCCCAAAACCTATCAGCTTAACCCTGAGCAAACCCTGTTTTTAGGTGGTTTAGGACGGTTTGACTTTATTTCAGGAGAAAAGCAAGGTTTTACCGCTTTCTTTGACAATGAACTTAAACTCCACCGTACCAAGCTTGAAGGAGCTAGTGCTTTCTATGACAAGCACGTCGGAACCCTTCTAACACCACCAAATAGTAAGGAAAAAGAAGATTTTCCAAAACTAGTCCAACACGTCTTTACCATCAAGGACAAGACAGACCTAGTCATCTCAGGCCTAGGCTGGATCCGCGTAACAGGCACCGCCAAAGTCGCCGTCTGGGCACCAGAAGGCGTCGCCGTCGTCACACGAAAAGCAATTATTTAAAATAAAATCGCTGAGCGAACAAAGTGAGCTCATATAGAGATAGTTATTGCCGTGGTGTGATTGCCAATCTTTAGATTGGCAAGGGGCACAATTGAGACCAAGGCTCAATTGTGAGGTCAGGAAATCCATTTTTCAAAGATGAGATCTTTGGAAAATTAGTTCCGACCGTCCCTCACCACCTAAAATAACTATCAAAAAACAAGGAAGAAGATTATGTCATTAACATCGAAACAACGTGCCTTCCTCAACAGTCAGGCACACACCCTCAAACCCATCATCCAAATCGGGAAAAATGGACTTAACGACCAAATCAAAACCAGTGTTCGCCAAGCTCTTGACGCACGTGAATTGATTAAGGTTACTCTCTTGCAAAACACAGACGAAAACATCCACGAAGTAGCTGAAATTTTAGAAGAAGAAATCGGTGTAGATACTGTCCAAAAAATCGGACGCATCTTGATTTTGTATAAACAATCTAGCAAGAAAGAAAATCGCAAGATTTCTAAAAAAGTCAAAGAAATCTAAACACCTACTCCAAGAAACTGTTTTTACAGAGAATTAAAGGAAGACGAGCCTATGGCAATCGAATTATTGACTCCCTTTACCAAGGTAGAGTTGGAGCCAGAAATCAAGGAGAAAAAACGCAAACAAGTCGGGATTTTAGGGGGGAATTTTAACCCTGTTCACAATGCCCATCTTGTTGTGGCGGACCAAGTACGACAACAGTTAGGACTGGACCAGGTCTTGCTTATGCCCGAATACCAACCACCTCATGTAGATAAAAAGGAAACCATTCCTGAGCATCATCGTCTTAAGATGCTTGAGTTGGCGATTGAGGGGATTGAAGGCCTCGCCATTGAAACCATTGAGCTAGAGCGTAAGGGCATTTCCTACACCTACGACACCATGAAGATTTTGACAGAGCAACATCCAGATACGGATTATTATTTCATTATCGGGGCTGATATGGTGGACTATCTGCCTAAGTGGTACCGAATTAATGAGCTGGTCGACATGGTTCAGTTTGTTGGAGTTCAGCGTCCACGCTACAAGGCAGGGACTTCCTATCCAGTTATCTGGGTAGATGTGCCTCTCATGGACATCTCCTCCAGCATGGTGCGTGACTTCATTGCCCAAGGTCGGAAACCTAACTTTCTCCTACCTCAGCCAGTGCTAGACTACATCGAGAAGGAGGGGCTCTACTGATGGCCTATCAAGACTATATCAACTGCTCCCGTGAGGCTTTGTTGGAAAAAATGGCAGAGCTTCTACCTGAAAAACGTTTAACCCATTGTTTGGGTGTAGAGCGTGCAGCCATAGAGCTTGCCAAGCGATTTGGAGTCGATGTTGAGAAAGCTGGTCTAGCAGGCCTTCTTCATGACTATGCTAAAAAGTTGTCAGATCAGGAATTTCTAGACTTGATTGACCGTTATCAGCTGGATTCTGACCTCAAAAACTGGGGAAATAATGTCTGGCATGGCATGGTTGGTATCTACAAGATTCAGGAAGACTTGGATTTGCATGATCCAGAAATCCTGCGAGCTATTGAAATCCATACAGTCGGAGCGGGTCAGATGACAGACCTAGACAAGGTTATCTACGTTGCAGACTATATCGAGCACAACCGCGCCTTTCCAGGTGTGGATGTGGCGCGTGAAATTGCTGAGCTATCGCTCAATAAGGCAGTGGCCTACGAAACAGTTCGTACCGTGGAGCATCTAGCTCATCAGGGATTTCCCATCTATCCCCAAACCCTTGAAACCTATAACGCCTTTGTGCACTATTTGAAAGAGGACTAAATGAACGAAAAAGAATTACTAGAACTAGTCGTGAAAGCGGCTGATGAGAAACGTGCGGAGGATATCCTTGCACTTGACGTACAAGATTTGACCAGCGTGACGGACTATTTTGTTATCACTAGCTCAATGAATAGCCGTCAGTTGGACGCTATCGCTGATAATATCCGTGAAAAAGTAGCTGAAGCAGGCTTTAAAGGCAGTCATGTCGAAGGTGATACAGCTGGAGGCTGGGTTTTACTAGACCTCGGTGGTGTTGTTGTGCATATCTTCTCAGAAGAAATGCGTGCCCACTATAACTTAGAAAAACTATGGCATGAGGCGGCTTCTGTAGATATTTCAGAAGCCTTGGCCTAGTAGATGAACTCAGTTGCAGGCAACTGGGTTTTATTTGCTTATTTTAGAAAAAATGGATAGAAAGGTGAGAGCGTCGTGTTTTGTTCATCTCGAAACTGAACACGAGCTAAAAGCTGCGAGAAAAAGATAAACTTCCTTTGTATCTGACGATACAGCAGAAAGTTTCTTATTTTCTCCTTGCTTTTAACGCTCTTTGTATCTTAGAAAGGATTTGAACCCGTCCTGTAATCGTCGGAAAATAGATAGCTTTGGCTTGGATCAGGATCCTAAGTCCAAGCTCCTAATTTTCATTCCGATTACGGGCGGACTTGGTATCATGACTATGGCAACTTATGAAACCTTTGCGGCTGTTTACGATGCTGTGATGGATGATAGTTTATACGATAAATGGACGGATTTTTCGCTGCGTCATTTGCCTAAGACCAAGGAGAGAAAGAAACTCTTGGAATTGGCTTGTGGGACAGGTATCCAGTCTGTCCGCTTTTCTCAAGCTGGTTTTGATGTAACTGGGCTTGACTTGAGCGCGGATATGCTGAAGATTGCTGAAAAGAGAGCGACATCAGCTAAGCAAAAGATTGCTTTTATTGAAGGCAACATGCTGGATTTGTCTAAGGCTGGTAAATATGATTTTGTCACTTGTTATTCGGATTCTATCTGCTACATGCAGGATGAGGTGGAAGTTGGGGACGTCTTTAAGGAAGTCTATAATGCCCTTAACGAAGATGGGGTATTTATCTTTGATGTCCATTCGACCTACCAGACAGATGAAGTTTTTCCAGGCTATTCTTACCATGAAAATGCGGAAGATTTCGCCATGCTTTGGGACACCTATGAGGACGAAGCTCCTCACTCCATCGTGCATGAGTTGACCTTCTTTATCAAGGAGGCTGACGGTTCCTTTAGTCGCCACGATGAAGTGCATGAGGAGCGAACTTATGAGGTTTTGACCTATGATATTTTGCTGGAACAAGCTGGTTTCAAGTCTTTCAAACTCTATGCGGACTTTGAGGACAAGGAGCCGACAAAGACCAGCAAACGATGGTTTTTTGTCGCGCAGAAGTAGGAGAACATCATGACCATCACAGGTATTATCGCGGAGTTCAATCCTTTTCATAATGGGCATAAATACCTGCTGGAACAGGCTAAAGGGTTGAAAATTGTGGCCATGTCTGGGAATTTTATGCAGCGTGGAGAGCCTGCTATCGTGGACAAGTGGGCACGGGTCCAGATGGCGCTGGAAAATGGAGCGGATCTGGTAGTGGAATTGCCCTTTTTAATCAGTGTTCAGGCAGCTGATTTCTTTGGACAAGGAGCAGTAGATATCTTGGCTCGATTAGGGATTGATAGACTAGCTTTTGGGACGGAAGAAGTTCTGGACTACCAGAAAATTGCTGACCTATACATGGAGCAAGGTACTGAGATGGAGAAATTTGTGGAAAATCTGCCTGATTCCCTCTCCTACCCCCAGAAAACCCAAGCCATGTGGAAGGAATTTGCAGGTCTAGATTTTTCAGGCAATACGCCTAATCATGTTCTAGCTCTAGCCTATGCCAAGGCGGTTGCAGGACGCAACATCAAACTGCATCCTATTCAGCGTCAAGGTGCTGGCTATCACTCTGTGGACAAGGAAGTGGACTTTGCCTCTGCAACAGCTCTCCGCCAGCATCAATCAGACCAAGATTTCTTAGAACGCTTTATGCCTTCTGTTGACCTCTTTGAGCAGGCCAGTAAGGTGAGTTGGGATGACTATTTTCCTTTGCTACGCTATCAAATCTTGTCAAATCCAGACCTAACCACCATCTATCAGGTCAATCAAGAAATGGCTGTGCGCATCAAGGATGCTATCAAAACAGCCCAGTCTTTGGAAGAATTGGTCGAGGCGGTTGCGACCAAGCGCTATACCAAGGCGCGTGTCAGACGCCTCTTGACCTATATCTTGGTGCAGGCCAGAGAAAGTGACTTGCCAGCAGCCATTCATGTCTTAGGCTTTACCGAAGAAGGCAGACAACATCTCAAGTCTCTGAAAGACCAAGTCCAACTAGTCAGCCGAATTGGCAAAGAACCTTGGGATGCCATGACCCAAAAAGTAGACCAGATTTACCAACTAGGGAATCCAAGTATAGCAGAGCAGAATTTCGGCAGAGTGCCGATTAGAATGGAAATAAGTGGAAACTATAGTGGGTGACATATAACGAAGCATAGAGGGAATCAGATTGGTTCTCTCTTTTGTCATGTTTAAAGCTATGAAAATTCTGGTTTTGACATTGTCAAAGTTCTAACAATCAAAGGCATTTTGTTTAATGACTATGATAAGGTTGATAGTGGCTTCCCGTTTTGTATGAGAACAGGGTGATTCCAAAGCGTTAATAATCTTGTCCTCATCTGTATCTTTCGAAAACGTCTGAAAAACGATTAAAAGTATGGGATTTACAAAAGAAATGATCTCTTCTAATGATGGTTTGGTCATTTTTTATTGGAAGTATTAATGGGCTTGATTTCGAAAATCGTAAGAGAATTTCAATAGTTTGAACTCTAAAAGCGAATTTTTAACAAAAATTAAGTGTTTTCATTTGTCATTTCGCATATAATTACTTGAAAAGGGCAATCCGTTTTGGTAAAATGATAGGTGGTGTATACTAGATAAGAACGACTGGTATATTCCATATGGAATCTGCTTTTTGAGTCAAAGGGATAAAAACTGAAACTGACTGCGATTTTATTATCTTTGGTTTTGAGAGGCAGCGCAACTACGCTTTGTTAATGATCATGAGGTTAACAAAGGGTCGCAATTGGATAAAAGAAAGGAATAGAATGTTTCGAAGTAAAAAATTTAACAAAGATTTCGAGATCGTAGATGAGAAAAAGCGTTATAAGCTATACAAGTCGGGTAAAAACTGGGTAAAAGCCTCGAACTCTCAATTGGATCTCTTCCGTATCGGTGGGATGGGCGAAGTTGTCTCTAGTACCCTATCAGACACTGAAGAACTTGATCACGCACACCTTAGTTTTAACACGCTAGCGGGTATAGGGGGAATCCTGGCCGCGGGAGCTGCAGGATTTGTGATGACTCAAGAGCAAACTGTTTATGCGGATGAAACATCTGAGTATGCAGAAAAGGATAAAACAGTCATCGCAGCTGAACCGAAAGCAGCTGAAACAACTGAAACAAGTACTAACTCAATCATCGCTCAAGCGCAAGCAGAAGTAAAGAAAGCTCAAGCAGAACAAGCATCTGCAACAGCTTCTGTATCAGTCAGTCAATCTGTTGAGACTCAAGCGAGTGCGAGTCAGTCAGCTTCAGTCAGTCAATCTGCCTCAGCAAGTCAGTCAGTCTTAGCGAGTCAGTCAGCATCTGCAAGTGCTTCAACATCAGCAGGCCAGTCAACTGCTCCAGCATCTGAGTCAGCGAGCCAATCAACATCAGCTCCTGTATCAGCTTCAGCAAGTGCAACAGCATCTGCATCAGTAAGCTCTACACCATCAGAGTCAGCAAGCTCTCAAGCACCTGCCTCTGTAGTTGAGAGTACATCAGCTGTTAGCGAACCATCAGCACAGGCTTCTGTGTCTACCTCAACTTCTGCATCTCTCAACCTTAAGGTTAACCCTGCAGCAAGCCTTGTATCAGGTAGTGCTAACCAAAGTTTGGCAAGTGCAGCTCTTAGCACAAGCCAAGCAGCAACGACTAGCAACAACATCGCAGCTGGTGTTGTAGCGGATAAGAACCAAGCCCAAGGTAAGGATACAACCAAGCAAGCTGAGAAAGACCAAGCGGCAGATAAGCAAGTAACAACTGCACCGAAAAAGGGTTACTCTGGTTTCCGCCAAGGTATTCCAGGTATTATTGACTCTGAAGCTGGTGTATTTCTTACCGATACACCAAATGGTCAATATGCCAAGAGATATCCAATTCCTGATCAAACAGCTTATAAACCAATGCCTGAGACACATGTTTATTTCCATAATGGACAAAACAAGCACTTTAATGGTACTTGGAAGCAGGAGCATATTGCTAGAGATGCCCTCTATATTTCTGAGACAGACACTAATCGTTTGAAACAACTTGGTCTTAACTATCGATTGGATGTTGTGCAAGTACGGAGTCAACAAGGTCAGATTGGATATTTACCACGTTTGACTATGTGGGGTTATCCAACGCCTGTCAAAGGGAACTTGGTATTGTTCAATGTACGAGTTAGTGGCGCAGGTGGTCAAGGAGTGGTCAATCAAGCTACAATAAGCTTCAATGTTACTCGTAACCCTAGATATGAGAGTGAATCTACATCTGCAAGTCAATCAACGTCAGCATCAACAAGTACACAGTCAGCTTCAGATTCAATGAGTTTGAGCGCGAGTGACTCTGCGTCAATTAGTGCTAGTCAAAGTGCGTCAGCATCTATCTCAGCAAGTATTAGTGCATCAACGTCAGCAATTGCGAGCCAAAGTGCATCAGCAAGTGCGAGCGTGAGCCGTAGCGTATCTGCTTCTGTATCAGGAAGCCAAAGTGCGAGTGCATCACTCAGCGCAAGTCGCTCAGCTTCAGCCAGTGCAAGTTCAAGCCGTTCAGCCTCAGCGAGCGTAAGCTCAAGTCGTTCGGCAAGTGCTTCAGCCAGTGCATCACTCAGCGCAAGTCGCTCAGCTTCAGCGAGCGTAAGTTCAAGCCGTTCGGCCAGTGCCTCAGCGAGTGCCTCACTTAGTGCAAGTCGTTCAGCTTCAGCGAGCGTAAGTTCAAGCCGTTCAGCGAGTGCATCGCTTAGTTCAAGCCGCTCAGCTTCAGCAAGTGTAAGCTCAAGCCGTTCGGCCAGTGCTTCAGCGAGTGAATCGCTAAGTGCGAGTCGCTCAGCCTCAGCAAGTGTAAGCTCAAGCCGTTCGGCCAGTGCCTCAGCGAGTGCATCGCTTAGCGCAAGTCGCTCAGCCTCAGCATCAGTAAGTGCTAGCCAATCCGCTTCAGCTTCAGTATCTGCAAGTCAAAATGCTTCAGCATCAGTAAGCGCAAGCCAAAGTGCTTCAGCATCAGTATCTGCAAGCCAAAGCGCTTCAGCTGCAGCAAGTGCAAGCCAATCCGCTTCAGCGTCAGTATCTGCAAGTCAAAGTGCTTCAGCATCAGTAAGCGCCAGCCAAAGTGCCTCAGCTTCAGCATCTAACGACCAGAACTCAGCTTCTATCTCAGCAAGCGCGAGCCAGTCTGCGTCTGTATCAGCAAGCCAAAGCGCTTCAGCATCAGTAAGTGCAAGTCAATCAGCATCTGTATCAGCTAGCCAAAGCGCTTCAGCGTCAGTATCTGCAAGTCAAAGTGCTTCAGCATCAGTAAGCGCCAGCCAAAGTGCCTCAGCTTCAGCATCTAACGACCAGAACTCAGCTTCTATCTCAGCAAGCGCGAGCCACTCTGCGTCAGTATCAGCAAGCCAAAGCGCTTCAGCATCAGTAAGTGCAAGTCAATCAGCATCTGTATCAGCTAGCCAAAGCGCTTCAGCGTCAGTATCTGCAAGTCAATCAACTTCAGCATCAGTAAGCGCCAGCCAAAGTGCCTCAGCTTCAGCATCTAACAACCAGAACTCAGCTTCTATCTCAGCAAGCGCGAGCCACTCTGCGTCTGTATCAGCAAGCCAAAGCGCTTCAGCATCAGTATCTGCAAGTGAATCAGCTTCAGCATCAGTATCTGCAAGTGAATCAGCTTCAGCATCAGTATCTGCAAGTGAATCAACTTCAGCATCTGTATCAGCTAGCCAATCAGCTTCAGCGTCTGTAAGTGCAAGCCAATCAGCAAGCGCATCAGTAAGCTCAAGTGAATCAGCTTCAGCATCAGTATCTGCAAGTGAATCAGCTTCAGCATCAGTATCTGCAAGTGAATCAGCTTCAGCGTCTGTAAGTGCAAGTGAATCAACTAGCGCATCAGTATCTGCAAGTCAATCAACTAGCGCATCAGTATCTGCAAGTGAATCAACTAGCGCATCAGTATCTGCAAGTGAATCAACTTCAGCATCTGTATCAGCTAGCCAATCAGCTTCAGCGTCTGTAAGTGCAAGCCAATCAGCAAGCGCATCAGTAAGCTCAAGTCAATCAACTTCAGCATCAGTATCTGCAAGTGAATCAACTAGCGCATCAGTATCTGCAAGTGAATCAACTTCAGCATCTGTATCAGCTAGCCAATCAACTTCAGCATCAGTAAGCTCAAGTCAATCAACTTCAGCATCTGTATCAGCTAGTCAATCAACTTCAGCATCAGTATCTGCAAGTCAATCAACTTCAGCATCTGTATCAGCTTCAGCGTCTGTAAGTGCAAGCCAATCAGCTTCAGCATCAGTAAGCTCAAGTCAATCAACTAGCGCATCAGTATCTGCAAGTGAATCAACTAGCGCATCAGTATCTGCAAGTGAATCAACTTCAGCATCTGTATCAGCTAGCCAATCAGCTTCAGCGTCTGTAAGTGCAAGCCAATCAGCAAGCGCATCAGTAAGCTCAAGTGAATCAACTAGCGCATCAGTATCTGCAAGTGAATCAACTTCAGCATCTGTATCAGCTAGCCAATCAGCAAGCGCATCAGTAAGCTCAAGTCAATCAACTTCAGCATCAGTATCTGCAAGTGAATCAGCTTCAGCGTCTGTAAGTGCAAGTCAATCAACTAGCGCATCAGTATCTGCAAGTCAATCAACTTCAGCATCAGTATCTGCAAGTGAATCAGCTTCAGCATCAGTATCTGCAAGTGAATCAGCTTCAGCGTCTGTAAGTGCAAGTCAATCAACTTCAGCATCAGTATCTGCAAGTCAATCAACTTCAGCATCTGTATCTGCAAGTGAATCAACTTCAGCATCTGTATCAGCTAGCCAATCAGCTTCAGCGTCTGTAAGTGCAAGCCAATCAGCAAGCGCATCAGTAAGCTCAAGTGAATCAACTAGCGCATCAGTATCTGCAAGTGAATCAGCTTCAGCTTCAGTAAGTGCAAGTCAATCAACTAGCGCATCAGTATCTGCAAGTGAATCAGCTTCAGCATCTGTATCAGCTAGCCAAAGTGCTTCAGCATCAGTATCTGCAAGCCAATCAGCTAGCCAAAGTGCTTCAGCATCTGTATCAGCAAGCCAATCAGCTTCAGCGTCTGTATCTGCAAGTCAATCAGCTTCAGCGTCTGTATCTGCAAGTGAATCAGCTTCAGCGTCTGTATCTGCAAGTGAATCAGCTTCAGCATCAGTATCTGCAAGTCAATCAACTAGCGCATCAGTATCAGCTAGCCAAANCGCTTCAGCATCAGTATCAGCAAGCCAATCAGCTTCAGCGTCTGTATCTGCAAGTGAATCAGCTTCAACATCAGTAAGCTCAAGCGAATCAACTAGCGCATCAGTATCAGCTAGTCAATCAACTTCAGCGTCTGTATCTGCAAGCCAATCAACTTCAGCATCTGTAAGTGCAAGTCAATCAGCTTCANCATCAGTAAGCNCAAGCGAATCAACTAGCGCATCAGTATCAGCTAGTCAATCAACTTCAGCATCTGTATCTGCAAGCCAATCAACTTCAGCATCTGTAAGTGCAAGTCAATCAACTTCAGCATCTGTAAGTGCAAGCCAATCAGCTAGCACATCAGTAAGCTCAAGTCAATCAACTTCAGCATCTGTATCAGCTAGTCAATCAGCTTCAGCATCAGTATCTGCAAGTCAATCAACTTCAGCGTCTGTATCTGCAAGTGAATCAGCTTCAGCGTCTGTATCTGCAAGTGAATCAGCTTCAGCATCAGTATCTGCAAGTCAATCAACTAGCGCATCAGTATCAGCTAGCCAATCAACTTCAGCATCTGTATCTGCAAGCCAATCAGCTTCAGCATCTGTAAGCTCAAGTCAATCAACTTCAGCTTCTGTATCTGCAAGCCAATCAGCTTCAGCATCTGTAAGTGCAAGTCAATCAACTTCAGCATCAGTATCTGCAAGCCAAAGCACTTCAGCATCAGTATCTGCAAGCCAAAGCGCTTCAGCATCAGTATCTGCAAGTGAATCAGCTTCAGCATCTGTATCAGCAAGTGAATCAGCTTCAGCATCTGTAAGTGCAAGTCAATCAACTTCAGCATCAGTATCTGCAAGCCAATCAGCTTCAGCATCAGTATCTGCAAGTCAATCAACTTCAGCGTCTGTAAGCNCAAGTCAATCAACTTCAGCATCTGTATCAGCAAGCCAAAGCGCTTCAGCTTCAGTATCAGCAAGCCAATCAACTTCAGCGTCTGTAAGCTCAAGTCAATCAGCTTCAGCATCAGTATCAGCAAGCCAATCAGCAAGCGCATCAGTATCAGCAAGCCAATCAGCAAGCACAAGCTTGAGCAACAGCGTGTCTGCCTCAATCAGTGCATCTAAATCAGCAAGCACAAGCTTGAGCAACAGCGTGTCTGCCTCAATCAGTGCATCTGAATCAGCAAGCACAAGCTTGAGCAACAGCGTGTCTGCTTCAATTAGTGCATCTGAATCAGCAAGCACAAGCTTGAGTAACAGCGTATCTGCTTCAATTAGTGCTAGCCACTCAGCAAGCACAAGCTTGAGCAACAGCGTGTCTGCTTCAATCAGTGCTAGCCAATCAGCAAGCACAAGCTTGAGTAACAGCGTATCTGCTTCAATTAGTGCTAGCCACTCAGCAAGCACAAGCTTGAGCAACAGCGTGTCTGCCTCAATCAGTGCATCTGAATCAGCAAGCACAAGCTTGAGCAACAGCGTGTCTGCTTCAATTAGTGCATCTGAATCAGCAAGCACAAGCTTGAGTAACAGCGTATCTGCTTCAATTAGTGCTAGCCACTCAGCAAGCACAAGCTTGAGCAACAGCGTGTCTGCTTCAATCAGTGCTAGCCAATCAGCAAGCACAAGCTTG
>NZ_RJPI01000017.1:0-19141 GCF_003943385.1 Streptococcus oralis | reverse complement strand
TAAATACTGATGGTATCTCAGTTGAAGATATCTCTGACGATAATAATCTTAAATTCTATTTTTATGGACAAGGAAAAGGAGAGATATTTAACTATCAGAAAGAACACGATCTCTTCATTTATTATAAAGATCCTTTAACTGGTATTGAAATACCACTTGAAAATACAATAAAGGTTGTCGAAACTTACGAGGAAACTGATTTAATTATTACAATTGGAGATTTTACTTTTCAAGATGTAAAAAGACATCGATTCCCTGATGGGAGTGTACAACTACATTTTGGTGAATGCTTTAAAATGTCCTTTGATGTAAATAAAAAAATATTTAAATTTAATTATACAAGGTCTAATATGCTCTCAAAAGCCATGGAGTGTACGGAGGTACTTCAAGAGCTAGGAAGAGTAGGATATTTCAATCTCAATGGAAATAAAATAGAACTAGATAATCAGTCAATATCGGATATTACTTCACGGAATTTAGATAGCGATATAAAGGATTTGAGACAGATTTCTAACTTCTTGGAAAATATGGGTGTACAAAAGGATCTTGATCTAAACTACTTTGATAAACAATCTCAAAAAAATCTAAATATCCTTAATTCAGGTCTTGTTCTAAAGAAGAAGGTTGCCTTAGATTATAATGAATCTAAATTACTTCATCTAAGAATTGCTAATATCCATATTATTGCCTTATATAATTTTACAATAGATAAGAACGGAACTATGATTGATATCTTTACTGAAATTCCCTGGTGTAGGAGAGGTGAGGGTAAAGATTCTTCAGATATTTCAATTTTTGAAGTTTTTGAACCTAACGATTGGCTAAAAATAGATAATTGTAATTTTGATTCGGTTATTGCCTCATATCAAAGATTAGTTGATAATGACTTGAAATTTGAAGATGCTAATAACACTATTATAAAAATAGTTATTGCTGCTGACATGGCAGAAGATGTTTCTAGAAGAGAGTTATTGCTTAATTGGGCACAATGTCTTTCTAATTGGAACTTAAAATACTCCCAAAATAGTGAGATAGCTATAATAAATGACCTTCAAATAAAATCTAGAGTTCGTAAATTAAACAGCAAAGAAATGGAGATTCTAAGCAATATTTTAGTAAATAGTAATGATAACTATGAACTTTGTTTCGGTTCATCAGTGTTATTAAAATCGAAACCGCAAGCTGATTTGTTTTGGAATAAACTGGATAACGAGACAAAAGAAAGATATAAAGACTTTCCTATTTATACTTTGTATATGAAATTATCGTAAAATTAAAAGAGATTATAAAGAGATAAAATATGGAAATAAAGAGGGTGATTTATTATAATTCAGTACCACAATTAAGGAAGCAATACCTATTTTTGCACTCTCAAGATTTAAGTAACTGTAAAACTGCAATTTAATTTATTGATTTACCCTCATTGTGATATGTTCATACTAAAAACCGCTCTGCTGAGCGGTTTTCGTCTATTCTTACCTTTTTACAGTACCCACGTACGGATAGCATGGGCAACGCCGGATTCGTCATTAGACTTGGTGATGTATTTGGCGATTTTTTTGAGTTCTGGATTTCCATTTTCCATAACAACGGGGTTACCAACGACTTCCAGCATGGCACGGTCATTTTCTTCGTCCCCGATAGCCATGGTTTCATCTTTGGTCAATCCGAGTTTTTCAGCTAAGTGAGTGATGGCTGAACCCTTGTCTACATTCTTTTTAAGGAGTTCAAGGTAGAAAGGAGCAGATTTATTGATAGAGTAGCGTTCGTAAAATTCTGCTGGGATTTTTTCAATCGCAGCATCGAGAATTTCTGGTTCATCGATAAACATACATTTGACAATTTCCTTGCCAGCCATTTCTTCAGGAGTACGGTAGAAAATGGGCATGTTGACGAGGGTTGATTCATGCACCGTGTATTTTCCGATATTGCGATTGGCAGTATAGATACCGTCCTTGGTAATAGCGTGCATGTGGACACCGAGCTTGCGACTGAGAAATTCCATATCCAGATAATCCTCATAGGTCAAGGATTCGCTGATAATCTCATGACCAGTAGCAGTCTCTTGGACAAGGGCACCGTTGAAGGTTACCACATAGTCACCATCGTCTCTCAATTGCAAGTCATCCAGAAGTTTGGCAACACCTGCGATAGGGCGACCAGTTGCAATGACGACTTTGACACCAGCTTGTTTGGCGTCTTGAATGGCAGAAAAGACTTCAGAAGTGATTTCCTTTTTACTGTTAACTAGGGTACCGTCGATATCGACAGCGATTAGTTTAATACTCATATATTTCCTCTATTCGTTCTTATTTGGGGTAAAATGATCGTTCTCAATCAAGTGTAAAAATTGCTGGGTGATACTTGCGAAGATGCTGTTTTGATCTAACATTTCTTTCGGGAAATAGAAACGATTATCTCCGTGGCGACTGCCAGCAAGGGATTGAACGATAGGAGACAGGCTAGAGAGTTCTGCCAGATCTCCATTTTTCTGTAGAATCTCAATCTGTGTCCGTGGATTTTCAGATTCGGGACGATAGATATCATAAGGAAGGTCAAAGTTCTTATGAATGGCTGTGTAGTAGTCGGGATCAAATCCGATGTCTTCAACCAGTTGTCTCATGGTTGCGAGTCGGTCTTGATCTTCTTGAGAAAAAGTAATGGATTTGAAGACCTTACGGTTGACAAAGCGCTGCGACAAGTCTGCGAGAATCTTGTCAGGACTGGTCATCCAGAGTTGGAAGTAGGTATTCATCACGCCATCATCAAGAGCCAGATAGTCAGATAGGGTAACTCTCTTTTCAAAAAAAGGTAACAAATGTGGGGAAGTTCGTGCAAAGAAGTCCTTGTCTTCAGGAAAGAGTTCCTTGGCGCGTTTGAGGAGATTCTGTAGGAGAACTTCCATGGCGCGTGTTGCTGGGTGAAAATAAACCTGCATATACATCTGGTAGCGACTGAGAACATAGTCTTCAATGGCATGCATGCCATTGCGTTGAAAGGCGATACCATTTTCGATAGGACGAATCACTCGGAGAATTCGAGTCAGGTCAAATTCTCCGTAAGATGCTCCTGTAAAATAAGAGTCACGCAAGAGATAGTCCATGCGATCCGCATCAATCTGGCTAGAAATGAGTTGCACGACCTGCTTGTTAGGATAGGTGTGGTCAATGACACTGGCCACCTTTTCTGGAAAATCTGGCGCTACTTGAAGCAGGACTTGGTGAATCTCTGTTTCAGGGCTTTGGATGATTTCCTGAGTAATGGCCTCATGATCTGTATCAAAGAGATGTTCAAAAGTATGGGAGTAGGCACCATGCCCAAGGTCATGTAGGAGAGCAGCAGTCATAGTCAAGAGAGACTCAGCAGGATCCCATTCTTCAGGATATTTTTCTTCAAAAATCTCCGTGATACGTCGTGCAATCTCATAAACCCCCAAACAGTGGGAGAAGCGGCTGTGCTCCCCACCATGGAAGGTATAACTGGAAGTTCCTAGTTGCTTGATACGGCGCAGACGTTGAAATTCTTTTGTATTGATCAAGTCATAGATGACCTGATTGTTTACATGGATATAGTTGTGAACTGGGTCACGGAATACTTTTTCGTTCATATGACCATTATAGCAAAATCCTGCTCTTTTTGGTAAAATAGTAGAACAAGAGAGAAGAAAGAGGATTTGATGTGAAGATTCGGATGCGAAATAGGATTCAGCTTGATGAACAGTTGGAAGTCATCGACCAACTCTATGACGTGGAAGTGCGTGAAAAAGGGGATTATAGCTATTTACTCTTTTATAATGAGGAAAAGGAAAAAGTGGTTCTCAAGTTTCATCAAGAAGAACTAGTGATGACTCGTTTCTCGAGTCCCAAAACCATCATGCGTTTTCTAAAGGATAGTGATAGTTTGGCCTATATTCCTACTCCAATGGGGATGCAGGAGTTTATCATTCAAACGAGTCACTACAAACTGGATGGGCAAAAGATTGAGCTCGCCTATCAACTGCAAAATCAAGAGGGGCACCCCTTTGCCAGCTATCAATTAGAAATTACTTGGGGATAAGAAAAAGGTTGGCAAGAGCCAACCTTATTTGATAAAGAGTTCTTGATTTTTTAGGACAATTTCACGAACACTTGCGAATTTCTTGAGTTTTTTAAGTTCTTCAGGATGGGTTACGAGAGTGATAACATAGCCCTCTTTTCCCATGCGACCTGTACGGCCAGCACGGTGAGTGTAAGTTTCCATGTCTCTAGGAATATCAAAGTTTACGACACATTCTAGGCTATCGATATCAATCCCACGTGCCAAAAGGTCTGTTGCAAGGAGCAGGGTTAGCTGCTTGTCCTTAAACTTTTCTAAGATGACTTTTCGAAATTTAACATTGACATCGCTAGCGAGGGAAACAGCCAAGATATCGCGATACTGTAGTTTTTCCTCCGCACTTCCAAGATCTGACAAGCTGTTAAAGAAGACCAGGCCACGGAAATCCTCTACATGAGCTAGTTTTCGTAGCATATCCACTCGGTGACGTTGGTCTACCTGCATGTAGAAATGTTGGATGTTGTCCAGTTTTTGATCAGAGAGGTCAATGGTGCGCGTGTTTGGAGCAATCTTTTCTTGGTCAAACTTGGTCGTCGCACTCATGTAGATGAGTTGGTGGTCACGAGGTGCGTAGTGGGTGATTTTTTCGACAAAGTGAATCTGAGAATCATCGAGCAATTGGTCAAATTCATCCAGAATGATGGTTTCCACATTCATCGTCTTGATTTTTTTCAATTTAATCAACTCAAAGATACGGCCGGGAGTTCCAATCAGAATTTCTGGTCCTTTTTTTAGGCGTTCAATCTGGCGTTTCTGACTGGAACCTGATAAGAAGAGCTGAGCAGTCAAACCGATGGCTTCTGCCCACGTTTTACACACGTCAAAAATCTGTCCAGCCAGTTCTGTATTTGGTGCTAGAATCAAGAGTTGTTGGGCTTTTTTCTTTTGTAGTCTTAGAAGACTTGGCAAGAGGTAAGCTAGCGTCTTACCAGTTCCTGTTGGGCTCACTCCCAGGAGGTTTTCTCCAGCAAGAATGGGCTCAAATAGTTGAGTTTGAATGGGGGTGAATTCTTGGAAACCGAGTTGAACGCTCAGTTCCTGCCATTCAGTCGGTAGTTTGGTTTTCATTTTTCTGCCTCAAATCTAATGCCAGCAGTCTGGCGCATGGTATATAATAGGTCATGAACAGAACCTGTATCATCCAGCCGGTTCTGGTAAAGTGTCTGATCTGGTTGCTGGATCATGTGTGCAAATGCAGCTGCTTCCTCAGTCATTGTATGAGGAGCCTGTTGGATAGGAAGTTGGACTTGATTTCCTTGGTGGTCGGTAAAAATAGCTGAGCGGACATGTTCAATCGTGTTAAGGGTCAAGGTTCCATCTGCTGTGTAAATCTCACAAGGAAGATTGGAAGTGATGTTTTTCCCAGCCTTGATATGAACTTGAAAGTTAGGGTAGAAGAGGATACCGTCTCCATTTAGGTCAATGCTATTGTCAAGCTGTTGGGCTTGGTAGGTTGCTTCCTGAGCCTTTCCAAAAAGACGAACGGCAGCATAGATGGGATAAATCCCCAAGTCCATAAGGGCTCCACCAGCAAAACGATCTGAAAAGACATTTGGCGTCTGCCCAGCCAACAAGTCCGGCATCTTGGATGAATATTTGGCATAGTTGAAATCAGCTCCCAATACTTGCTTGTCTGTCAAAAAAATCTTGATAGTAGTAAAAGCTTCCTCGTGGTAATTACGAGCTGCCTCAAAGATAAAACAGTGATTTTTCTCAGCCGTTTGCCTTAAATCTAGCCATTCTTGTGGCTGAGTGACAGCTGGCTTTTCAAGAATGACGTGCTTACCAGCAGACAAGGCAGCCTTGGCTTGAACAAAATGCAAGGAGTTTGGACTGGCGATATAGACCACATCAAAGGAAGACTTAAAGAAGTCTTCTAATTGATCAAAGAGTTGGATATCCTGATACTGAGAAGCAAAGGTTGCAGCAGTTTCTAGCTTTCTAGAGTAGACTGCGACCAGCTGGTATTCTCCGCTAGCATGGGCTGCTTCTATGAAATGGTGGCTGATAGCACCTGTTCCGATGACACCTAATTTAAACATAGATACTCCTTTTCCGATTTTAAAACCTTCCTTCATTATAACATAGAAAAGAAGGACTATCCAACAGATGGTAAAAATTTTCAAATGGACTACGCATTTCTTGGAGAAAGTGGTACAATATTTAGATAAGTAGATGAAATGAGAAGGGGGAGAAAATGAGATTATTACCAATAAGAAAAATATCACGTCAGTCTAAAAGGCTAGCGCTTTTTTTAACCTTTTGTGCAGGATATGTAGATGCTTATACCTTTATCGTTCGAGGGAATACCCTAGTAGCAGGACAGACTGGGAATGTGGTTTTTCTTTCTGTAGGACTCATTCAGCAGAATGTCTCGGATGCCAGTGCTAAAGTAATGACCTTGTTGTCCTTTATGATGGGTGTCTTTTTTCTGACATTGTATAAGGAAAAACTTCGAATTGTTAAAAAACCGATTTTATCCTTGATTCCACTTGCAGTCCTGTCCCTAATTATTGGCTTTGTTCCCTTATCAGTAGACAATATCTACCTAGTCCCACCTTTAGCCTTTTGTATGGGACTGGTGACAACAGCCTTTGGAGAAGTGTCAGGTATTGCCTATAATAATGCTTTTATGACAGGGAATATCAAACGAACCATGTTAGCTTTTGGGGATTATTTTCGGACCAAGCATACGCCTTTCCTACGAGAGGGATTGATTTTTGTTAGCTTGCTTAGCAGTTTTGTCTTTGGAGTTGTTTTTTCAGCCTATTTGACGATTTACTATCAGGAGAAGACAATTTTAGGTGTTCCCCTGATGATGAGCATCTTTTACATCAGCATGCTTTTTGCTTCTTGGAGGAAAAAAGGGAAAGAAAAAGCTTAAATTTGATTTATTTTACTTGTAAGAAAAAAGAAGATATGCTATACTTGAAGAGTTGACTATGCACAATCCTGTGCAACCGCACGAACATCGTTGCTCGTCGTATACTAAATTTAAACTTTGTTATACTTAGAGCTCTTCTTTTAAGTGGTTCGTCCCACGATGCTAGGCGAGTCTTCACAAAAATACGGGGAAACCCTAAAAATCATAGGAGGTGCATAATGAGCACATACGCAATTATCAAAACTGGCGGAAAACAAGTTAAAGTTGAAGTTGGTCAAGCAGTTTACGTTGAAAAATTGAACGTTGAAGCTGGTCAAGAAGTTACTTTTAACGAAGTTGTTCTTGTTGGTGGTGAAAACACTGTTGTCGGAACTCCACTTGTTGCTGGAGCTACTGTAGTTGGAACTGTTGAAAAACAAGGAAAACAAAAGAAAGTTGTTACTTACAAGTACAAACCTAAAAAAGGTAGCCACCGTAAACAAGGTCACCGTCAACCATATACAAAAGTTGTCATCAACGCGATCAACGCTTAATTTTAAGGAGAACACATGATACAAGCAGTCTTTGAGAGAGCCGAAGATGGCGAGCTGAGGAGTGCGGAAATTACTGGACACGCCGAAAGTGGCGAATACGGCTTAGATGTCGTGTGTGCATCGGTTTCTACGCTTGCCATTAACTTTGTCAATTCCATTGAGAAATTTGCAGGCTATGAACCAATCTTAGAATTAAACGAAGATGAAGGTGGCTATCTAAAGGTTGAAATACCAGCGGATCTTCCTTCACACCAGAGAGAAATGACGCAGTTATTCTTCGAATCATTTTTCTTAGGTATGGCAAACTTATCGGAGAACTCTTCTGAGTTCGTCCAAACCAGAGTTATCACAGAAAACTAACACGGAGGAAAACATTATGTTAAAAATGACTCTTAACAACTTGCAACTTTTCGCCCACAAAAAAGGTGGAGGTTCTACATCAAACGGACGTGATTCACAAGCGAAACGTCTTGGAGCTAAAGCAGCTGACGGACAAACTGTAACAGGTGGATCAATCCTTTACCGTCAACGTGGTACACACATCTATCCAGGTGTAAACGTTGGACGTGGTGGAGACGATACTTTGTTCGCTAAAGTTGAAGGCGTAGTACGCTTTGAACGTAAAGGACGCGATAAAAAGCAGGTTTCTGTTTACCCAATCGCAAAATAAAAAGGTCCAGTGAACCTTTTTATCCCGAGCCTTGAATGAAAAGGCGAGGAAGCTAGAAGTAGCATTAAATAAGGCTTTCCGAGTTTTTCGGAGAGCCTATTTTTTTGTTTTGGTACCCATAATTCTTTGTTACTAGTGTAGATGAATTTTACGAGTGACATTATTTTTCCTAGGTGGAAAACTTCTAAAATATGGTATAATGAACAGATAGAGAAGTAGGGGGTAAAAGATGAACATTCAACAATTACGCTATGTTGTGGCCATTGCCAATAGTGGTACTTTCCGTGAAGCTGCTGAAAAGATGTATGTTAGTCAGCCGAGTCTGTCTATTTCTGTACGCGATTTGGAAAAAGAGTTAGGCTTTAAAATTTTCCGTCGGACGAGTTCAGGAACGTTTTTGACACGTCGCGGTATGGAATTTTATGAGAAAGCGCAAGAATTGGTCAAAGGCTTTGATGTTTTTCAAAATCAGTATGCTAATCCTGAGGAAGAAAAGGATGAATTTTCCATTGCCAGCCAGCACTATGACTTCTTGCCACCAACCATTACGGCCTTTTCAGAACGTTATCCTGATTATAAGAACTTTCGTATTTTTGAGTCTACTACAGTTCAAATCTTAGACGAAGTGACCCAAGGGCATAGTGAGATTGGGATTATCTACCTCAACAATCAAAATAAAAAGGGCATCATGCAACGGGTTGAAAAGCTTGGTTTAGAAGTTATTGAACTAATCCCTTTCCAGACTCACATCTATCTGCGTGAAGGACATCCCTTGGCGGAAAAAGAAGAACTAGTCATGGAGGATTTAGCTGATCTACCAACAGTTCGTTTCACTCAGGAAAAGGACGAGTACCTTTACTATTCAGAGAATTTTGTCGATACCAGTGCTAGCTCGCAGATGTTTAATGTGACGGACCGTGCTACTTTGAATGGTATTTTAGAGCGGACGGACGCCTATGCGACTGGATCTGGATTTTTAGATAGTGACAGTGTTAATGGGATTACAGTCATTCGTCTCAAGGATAATCTAGATAACCGCATGGTCTATGTCAAACGTGAGGAAGTCGAGCTTAGTCAAGCTGGGACACTCTTCGTTGAGGTTATGCAAGAATATTTTGATCAAAAGAGGAAATCATGAAAAAAAGAGGAATAGTGGCAGTCGTTGTACTGCTTTTGATTGGGTTGGATCAGTTGGTCAAAAATTATGTTGTCCAACAGATTCCACTGGGTGAAGTGCGTTCGTGGATCCCCAATCTTGTTAGTTTGACCTACCTGCAAAATAGAGGAGCAGCCTTCTCCATGCTGCAAGACCAGCAGTGGTTATTTGCCATCATTACCTTGGTTGTCATGGCGGGTGCTATTTGGTATCTACATAAGCACATGGAGGACTCTGTTTGGCTGGTCTTTGGACTGACTCTGATAATCGCGGGAGGTCTAGGCAACTTTATCGACAGAATGAGTCAAGGTTTTGTGGTGGATATGTTCCACCTAGACTTTATCAACTTTGCGATTTTCAATGTGGCTGACAGCTATTTGACGGTTGGTGTGATCGTTTTATTGATTGCAATGCTTAAAGAGGAAGTAAATGGAAATAAAAATTGAAACTGGTGGGCAACGTTTAGACAAGGCTCTGTCAGATTTGACAGAATTGTCACGCAGTCTCGCTAATGAACAAATCAAGGCTGGGCAAGTTTTTGTTAATGGGCAAGCCAAGAAAGCAAAATACACTGTCCAAGAGGGGGATATCGTCACCTACCATGTGCCAGAACCAGAGGTTTTAGAGTATGTAGCTGAGGATATTCCACTCGAAATCATTTACCAAGATGAGGATGTGGCCGTTGTTAACAAACCTCAGGGAATGGTAGTTCATCCCAGCGCCGGTCATACTAGCGGAACCTTGGTCAATGCCCTCATGTACCATATCAAGGACCTGTCAGGTATCAATGGGATTCTCCGCCCAGGAATCGTTCACCGCATTGACAAGGACACGTCTGGTCTCCTTATGATTGCTAAGAATGATGAGGCCCACTTGGCACTTGCCCAAGAGCTCAAGGACAAAAAGTCTCTACGCAAATACTGGGCGATTGTTCACGGCAATCTGCCAAATGATCGTGGTGTGATTGAAGCGCCGATTGGTCGGAGCGAAAAAGACCGTAAGAAACAGGCTGTGACTGCTAAGGGCAAACCAGCAGTGACCCGTTTTCAAGTCTTGGAACGCTTTGGCGATTATAGTTTGTTAGAGTTGCAACTGGAAACAGGGCGCACCCACCAAATTCGTGTTCACATGGCTTATATCGGTCATCCAGTCGCTGGTGATGAGGTTTATGGTCCACGCAAAACCTTGAAAGGACATGGACAATTT
The DNA here is from genome assembly GCF_003943385.1 of Streptococcus oralis. GTDB lineage: Bacteria > Bacillota > Bacilli > Lactobacillales > Streptococcaceae > Streptococcus > Streptococcus oralis_CA. The sequence continues at coordinate 8,597 of NZ_RJPI01000017.1, read as the reverse complement.
CTCCATGCTAAAACTCTAGGTTTTACTCATCCGAGAACAGGTGAAACCTTGGTGTTCACAGCAGATATTCCAGAGATTTTTAAAGAAACTCTGGAAAGATTGCGTAAAACTGAGAATAGATAAAAGAGTTGAGATGCCTGTCTCAACCTTTTTTATTTCAAGTCTTTTCTATTTTAAAGCATTCATGTTATAATGGATAAATATGAAGAATCGGAGTGAGAATATGAACTACAAACGAATCGTCTTTAAGGTGGGGACTTCGTCCTTGACAAATGAAGACGGAAGTTTATCAAGAAGTAAAGTAAAGACAATTACCCAACAATTAGCTATGTTGCATGAAGCTGGGCATGAGTTGATTTTGGTTTCATCTGGGGCAGTAGCGGCTGGTTTTGGAGCTTTGGGCTTTAAAAAACGTCCGACCAAGATTGCTGATAAGCAGGCTTCGGCTGCAGTAGGCCAAGGTTTGCTCCTAGAAGAGTACACAACCAACCTCCTCATGCGTCAAATCGTTTCCGCGCAAATTTTGCTGACACAGGATGATTTTGTAGATAAACGTCGCTATAAGAATGCCCATCAGGCCTTGTCTGTATTGCTTCATCGTGGTGCAATTCCCATCATCAATGAAAATGACAGTGTCGTTATTGATGAGCTCAAGGTTGGGGACAATGATACTCTGAGTGCTCAGGTAGCGGCTATGGTTCAAGCAGACCTTTTGGTTCTCTTGACGGATGTGGACGGTCTCTATACTGGAAATCCCAACTCAGATCCAAGAGCTAAACGTCTTGAGAAAATCGAGACTATCAATCGTGAGATTATTGATATGGCTGGTGGAGCAGGTTCGTCAAACGGAACTGGGGGCATGCTAACAAAAATCAAAGCTGCAACTATTGCAACGGAATCAGGTGTGCCAGTCTATATCTGCTCCTCCTTGAAATCAGATGCCTTGATTGAGGCAGCGGAGGAGACTGAGGATGGTTCTTACTTTGTTGCGCAAGAGAAGGGACTTCGTACTCAGAAACAATGGCTGGCCTTCTATGCTCAAAGTCAGGGAACGATTTGGGTAGATGGTGGAGCTGCAGAAGCACTTTCAAAAAACGGAAAAAGTCTCCTTTTATCAGGCGTGGTAGAAGTGGAAGGAAACTTCTCTTACCACGATATTGTCACAGTAGCAGATAAAGAAACAGGTCAATCTCTTGGAAAGGGACGTGTCCAATTTGGCGTCTCAGCCCTAGAAGATATGCTCCGTTCTCAAAAAGCTAAGGGAGTCTTGATTCACCGTGATGACTGGATTTCCATCACTCCTGAAATCCAGCTCCTTTTTACAGAATTTTAGAGGTGAACGATGGTAAGGACACAAGAACAATTTGAACAGGTACAGGCTGTTAAAAAGTCAATCAACACTGCTAGTGAAACAGTGAAAAACCAAGCCTTGCTAGCTATGGGTGATCACTTATTGGCAGCTACTGAGGAGATTTTAGCGGCCAATGCCCTCGATATGGCAGCGGCCAAAGGTAAAATCTCAGATGTTATGCTAGACCGTCTTTATTTGGATGCGGGACGTATAGAAGCGATGGCAACTGGGATTCGTGAAGTGGTTGCTTTACCAGATCCTATTGGTGAAGTCCTAGAAACAAGTCAGCTTGAAAATGGCTTGGTTATCACTAAGAAGCGTGTGGCCATGGGGGTTATTGGTATTATCTACGAAAGCCGTCCAAATGTGACGTCTGACGCGGCGGCTTTGGCTCTCAAGAGTGGCAATGCGGTCGTTCTTCGTAGTGGTAAGGACGCCTACCAAACAGCTCATGCTATTGTCACAGCCTTAAAGAAGGGCTTGGAGACGACTACTATTCATCCTGATGTGATTCAACTGGTGGAAGACACTAGCCGTGAAAGTAGCTATGCTATGATGAAGGCTAAGGGCTATTTAGATCTTCTCATTCCTCGTGGAGGGGCTGGTTTGATCAATGCCGTGGTTGAAAATGCTATCGTGCCTGTTATCGAGACAGGAACTGGGATTGTCCATGTCTATGTGGATAAGGATGCAGATGAAGACAAGGCTCTATCGATCATCAACAATGCTAAAACCAGTCGTCCTTCTGTCTGCAATGCCATGGAGGTCTTGCTGGTTCATGAAGACAAGGCAACAAGCTTCCTTCCTCGCTTGGAGCAAGTGCTGGTTGCAGATCGAAAAGAAGCTGGACTGGAACCAATTCAATTCCGTCTGGATAGCAAAGCAAGTCAGTTTGTTTCAGGTCGAGCAGCCGAGGTCCAAGACTTTGATACCGAGTTTTTAGACTATGTCCTAGCGGTTAAGGTTGTGAGTAGTTTAGAAGAAGCGGTTGCGCATATTGAAGCCCACAGCACCCATCATTCGGATGCCATTGTGACGGAAAATGCTGAAGCTGCAGCTTACTTTACAGATCAAGTAGACTCTGCAGCAGTTTATGTTAATGCCTCAACTCGTTTCACCGATGGTGGCCAATTTGGTCTGGGGTGTGAAATGGGGATTTCTACTCAAAAACTGCACGCGCGTGGTCCAATGGGTTTAAAAGAATTGACTAGCTACAAGTATGTGGTTACTGGTGACGGACAGATAAGGGAGTAAAAGATGAAGATTGGATTTATCGGTTTGGGGAATATGGGTTCTAGCTTGGGCAAGGCTGTCTTGCAGGCCAAGACGGGGGCTCAGATTCTCCTTGCCAATCGTAGTCAAGCGAAAGTAGATGCTTTCATTGCCAACTTTGGTGGTCAGGCTTCCAGTAATGAAGAAATTTTTGCAGAAGCAGATGTGATTTTTCTAGGAGTAAAGCCTGCTCAGTTTTCTGAACTGCTTTCTCAATACCAGACTATCCTTGAAAAGCGAGAGAGTCTTCTTTTGATTTCCATGGCAGCTGGATTGACTTTGGACAAACTAGCAAGTCTTCTGCCAAGTCAACACCGGATTATTCGCATCATGCCCAATACTCCAGTGGCTATCGGCCAAGGAGTGATTAGTTACGCTTTATCAGAAAATTGTCGTGCTGAGGACAGTGAGCTCTTTTGTCAGCTGTTAGCCAAGGCAGGTCTCTTGGTTGAACTTGGGGATGGCTTAATTGATGCTGCGACAGGTCTTGCAGGTTGTGGACCAGCCTTTGTCTACCTTTTTATTGAGGCTTTAGCAGATGCGGGTGTGCAGACAGGATTGCCCCGAGAAATGGCTTTGAAAATGGCAGCCCAAACAGTAGTCGGCGCTGGACAAATGGTTCTCGAAAGCCAGCAACATCCTGGAGTTTTGAAAGACCAAGTTTGCAGCCCAGGAGGTTCGACTATTGCTGGTGTAGCAAGTCTGGAAGAACATGCCTTTAGAGGTACCGTCATGGACGCAGTTCAGCAAGCTTATAAACGAACACAAGAATTAGGTAAATAAGAGGTGGCTTTGACTGCCTCTTTTATGGTGCATGGAATAAGAAGACAAAAAGATTGTCACAAACCCCTATTTTTTTGATAGAATAGAGGTAGTAAAAAAGAAATGAGTTAGACATGTCAAAAGGATTTTTAGTCTCTCTTGAGGGACCAGAGGGAGCAGGAAAGACCAGTGTTTTAGAGGCTCTGCTCCCAATTTTAGAGGAAACAGGAGTAGAAGTGTTGACGACCCGTGAGCCAGGCGGGGTCTTGATTGGGGAGAAGATTCGGGAAGTGATTTTGGACCCAAGTCATACTCAGATGGATCCTAAAACGGAACTCCTTCTCTATATCGCCAGTCGCAGACAGCATTTGGTGGAAAAAGTTCTGCCTGCACTCGAAGCTGGTAAGTTGGTCATTATGGACCGCTTCATTGATAGTTCCGTTGCTTATCAAGGATTTGGTCGTGACTTGGATATTGATGCCATTGATTGGCTCAATCACTTTGCGACAGATGGCCTCAAACCCGATTTGACACTTTATTTTGACATTGAGGTGGAAGAGGGGCTGGCTCGCATTGCTGCCAATAGTGATCGCGAGGTCAATCGTTTGGACTTGGAAGGTTTGGACTTGCACGAAAAAGTCCGTCAAGGTTACCTTTCTCTTCTGGAAAAAGAAGGAAATCGCATTGTCAAGATTGATGCCAGTCTTCCTTTGGAGCAAGTTGTGGATGCTACCAAGGCTGTCTTGTTTGATAGAATGGGATTGACAAGATGAAACAAGCAGAGCTTAAGGCCTGGCAACCAGACCAGTTTGACCGCTTTGTCCGTATTCTAGAGCAGGGCCAGCTCAATCATGCCTATCTCTTTTCGGGTTTCTTTGGAAGCTTGGAAATGGCACAGTTTTTGGCTAAGAGCCTCTTTTGTACGGATAAAGTAGGCGTTCTACCATGTGAGAAATGCCGAAACTGCAAGTTGATTGAGCAGGAAGAATTTCCCGATGTTACTTTAATCAAGCCAGTCAATCAGGTCATCAAGACAGAACGCATTCGGGAATTGGTGGGCCAGTTTTCTCAAGCAGGAATTGAAAGTCAGCAACAGGTTTTTATTATCGAGCAGGCGGAGAAAATGCACCCCAACGCAGCCAATTCTCTGCTCAAGGTCATCGAAGAACCCCAGAGTGAAGTTTACATTTTCTTCTTGACCAGCGATGAGGAAAAGATATTACCGACTATCCGTAGTCGGACCCAAATTTTTCACTTTAAAAAGCAGGAAGAAAAGCTCATCTTGCTCTTAGAACAAATGGGACTTGTTAAGAAAAAAGCGGCTCTTTTAGCCCAGTTTAGTCAATCGCGAGCTGAAGCAGAAAAGTTGGCAAATCAGGCAAGCTTTTGGACCTTGGTCGATGAGAGCGAACGCCTGCTGACCTGGTTATTAGCTAAGAAAAAAGAAAGTTATCTGCAAGTTGCTAAATTAGCCAACTTGGCGGATGACAAGGAAAAACAAGATCAGGTTTTACGGATTTTTGAAGTTCTCTGTGGGCAGGACCTTCTGCAAGCAAGAGTACGGATGATTCTACAAGATTTGTTAGAAGCTAGAAAAATGTGGCAAGCCAATGTCAGCTTTCAAAATGCCATGGAATATCTGGTTTTGAAAGAAATGTAAATTCAAAAATGAACGATAAAGAAAGGAAAGGGCTGTTTTATGGACAAAAAAGAATTATTTGACGCGCTGGATGATTTTTCCCAACAGTTATTGGTGACCTTGGCCGATGTGGAAGCCATCAAGAAAAATCTCAAGAGCCTGGTAGAGGAAAATACAGCTCTTCGCTTGGAAAATAGTAAGTTGCGCGAACGCTTAGGCGAGGTGGAAGCAGATACACCCGTTAAGGCCAAGCATGTTCGTGAAAGTGTCCGCCGAATCTATAAAGACGGGTTTCACGTATGTAATGATTTTTATGGACAGCGCCGAGAGCAGGACGAGGAATGTATGTTCTGTGATGAGTTGTTATATAGGGAGTAAGCATGCAGATTCAAAAAAGTTTTAAGGGACAATCTCCCTATGGCAAGCTTTACCTAGTGGCAACGCCGATTGGAAATCTAGACGATATGACCTTTCGTGCCATTCAGACCTTGAAAGAAGTGGACTGGATTGCAGCTGAGGACACGCGCAATACAGGACTTTTGCTCAAGCATTTTGACATTTCCACCAAGCAGATCAGTTTTCACGAGCACAATGCCAAGGAAAAAATTCCTGATTTGATTGGTTTCTTGAAAGCAGGGCAAAGTATTGCTCAGGTATCCGATGCGGGTCTGCCTAGTATCTCGGATCCTGGTCATGATTTGGTCAAGGCAGCTATTGAGGAAGATATTGCAGTAGTGACAGTTCCAGGTGCTTCTGCAGGGATTTCTGCCTTAATTGCCAGTGGCCTAGCACCACAGCCACATATCTTTTACGGTTTCTTACCGAGAAAATCAGGCCAGCAAAAACAATTTTTCGACTTGAAAAAAGATTATCCTGAAACTCAGATTTTCTATGAATCGCCCCATCGTGTGGCAGATACGCTAGAAAATATGCTAGCAGTTTACGGTGACCGCTTGATAGTCTTGGTTAGAGAATTGACCAAAATCTATGAAGAATACCAACGAGGAAAGATCTCTGAATTGCTGGAAAGCATCGCTGAAACGCCACTCAAGGGCGAATGCCTTCTCATCGTCGAAGGTGCCAGTCAAGATGTGGAAGACAAGGACGAGGAGGACTTGTTTTCAGAAATCCAAGCACGCATCCAACAAGGCATGAAGAAAAATCAATCCATTAAGGAAGTTGCGAAACTCTACCAGTGGAATAAAAGCCAGCTCTACGCTGCCTACCACGACTGGGAAGAAAATCAATCTTAACGATAGGGAAATGAGTCCAGTTTTAATCAATTCTGAGACCTCAGTTTAAGAAAAAATCAGTATTTATAAAGAACAGTGTAATCCTTTTACACTGCTTTTCTATTGCAGAAATAAATTTGCTATATTGAAATCGAAAATCTTGAAAAGAAGCTTCAAATTTGATAGAATTGAGGCTGGTATATACTGGAGCAAAACATATATAAAAGTGCATCTCTTTTATGCCAATTAACCATCGAATTTTATCAAAAAACTCTTGAAAAGCCATTAACTGACTAGGCTTGATGCTTGTATTTCCGTGAAATTCTTACTTAAGTATCACGCTTTGTTAATGATCATGAGGTTAACAAAGAGTGGAATTTTTAAAAAAGGAAAGGAATAGAATGTTTCGAAGTAAAAAATTTAACAAAGATTTCGAGATCGTAGATGAGAAAAAGCGCTATAAGCTTTACAAATCGGGGAAAAACTGGGTAAAAGCCTCGAATTCCCAACTGGATCTCTTCCGTATCGGTGGGATGGGAGAAGTTGTCTCGACTAGCCTATCTGACACTGAAGAACTTGACCACGCTCACTTGAATGCCAACACGCTTGCAGGTATAGGGGCCATCTTAGCCGCCGGGGCCGCAGGTTTTGTTGTAACTCAAGAGCAAACTGTATATGCAGATGAGACATCTGAGTACAAGGAAACTGGTAAGGCAGTCATCGCAACTGAGCCCCAAGCTGATGCGACAACTGAAGCCAGCAATAACTCTATCATTGCCCAAGCACAAGCGCAAGCAACAGTGCATCAACATCTGACTCAGCAAGCAAGTCTGCCTCAGAATCAGCAAGTACAAGCGCAAGCAACAGTGCCTCAGCGTCAACAAGCGCATCTGTATCAGATTCAACAAGCGTAAGCAACAGCATTTCTGCTTCAATCAGTGCATCAGAATCAACAAGCACAAGTGCAAGCAACAGTGCTTCAGCATCTGACTCAGCAAGCAAATCTGCTTCAGAATCAGCAAGCACAAGTGCAAGCAACAGTGCATCAGCATCAACAAGCGCATCAGTATCTGGTTCAACAAGCGTAAGCAATAGCATTTCTGCTTCAATCAGTGCTTCAGAATCAGCAAGTACAAGTGCAAGCAACAGTGCATCAACATCTGACTCAGCAAGCAAGTCTGCCTCAGAATCAGCAAGCACAAGTGCAAGCAACAGTGCATCAGCATCAACAAGCGCATCTGTATCTGATTCAACAAGCGTAAGCAATAGCATTTCTGCTTCAATCAGTGCTTCAGAATCAGCAAGCACAAGCGCAAGCAACAGTGCATCAGCATCAACAAGCGCATCAGTATCTGATTCAACAAGCGCAAGCAACAGTGCATCAACATCTGACTCAGCAAGCAAGTCTGCGTCTGACTCAGCAAGCACAAGCGACAGCAACAGNATCTCTGCTTCAATCAGNGCTTCTAACTCAGCAAGCACAAGCGNAAGCAACAGTGAATCAGCTTCAACCAGCGCATCTGTATCAGATTCAACAAGCGACAGCAACAGCATCTCTGCTTCAATCAGCGCTTCTAACTCAGAAAGTACAAGCGCAAGCACAAGTGCTTCAACATCTGACTCAGCAAGCAAGTCTGCTTCAGAATCAGTAAGCACAAGCGCAAGCAACAGTGCTTCAGCATCAACCAGCGCATCTGTATCAGATTCAACAAGCTTGAGCAACAGCATCTCTGCTTCAATCAGTGCATCTGAATCAGCAAGCACAAGTGCTTCAACATCTGACTCAGCAAGCAAGTCTGCGTCTGAATCAGCAAGCACAAGCGTAAGCAACAGCGCCTCAGCATCAACAAGCGCCTCAGTATCTGATTCAACAAGCTTGAGCAACAGCATTTCTGCTTCAATCAGTGCTTCTAACTCAGCAAGCACAAGTGCATCAACATCTGACTCAGCAAGCAAGTCTACATCAGAATCAGCAAGCACAAGCGCAAGCAACAGTGCATCAACATCTGACTCAGCAAGCAAGTCTGCCTCAGAATCAGCAAGTACAAGCGCAAGCAACAGTGCCTCAGCGTCAACAAGCGCATCTGTATCAGATTCAACAAGCGTAAGCAACAGCATTTCTGCTTCAATCAGTGCATCAGAATCAACAAGCACAAGTGCAAGCAACAGTGCTTCAGCATCTGACTCAGCAAGCAAGTCTGCTTCAGAATCAGTAAGCACAAGCGCAAGCAACAGTGCTTCAGCATCAACCAGCGCATCTGTATCAGATTCAACAAGCTTGAGCAACAGCATCTCTGCTTCAATCAGTGCATCTGAATCAGCAAGCACAAGTGCTTCAACA
>NZ_RJPI01000016.1:0-26975 GCF_003943385.1 Streptococcus oralis | reverse complement strand
ATATATACTCCTGATTTCATCATCACTATTATAAGTTATCTCATTAATTTCTTTAATATGATTTTCAAAAATTGACTCTAAATCGTTCCAATTTAATGATTTTCCATCAAATTTTTGTAAAAATAATTTATTAAAATTATAAATATCTTCATTTGTTTCAAGTTTCTCTTCAACTCTTAAATACTCTACAAAATTATTATACGAACTTTTTATCCCCACACTGATATCAAATCCGTTACCTACTATAATCATTTTAGGATTACTTGAATTAGCATTGATTACATCAGAGTCTGCTAATTCGTTTTCAATAATATCCTCAGACATTTATATGAATACCTCTCCATTTAGTTCTTAATTACTCTAATAAATAAATTCGACTAAACTAATATATTTATTTAAGATCAGATTATTGTCTTTTCAACTGAGAAATCTAAACAAGTGTTTAACTACAGTTTTAAAAGTCTATCTCCCCACTCTAAGCGGCTCAATAACTTCTTCGACAAGTTGCTTACAAGCTTCTTTGATTTGTTTTTTATAGAGGAGAGGATTGAGGGCATCTGCCACTTCTATCTTATAGTCCTGATAGCGCTGGCTCTTGGTCAACTGGCTCTCTCCTAGTTGTTTTTTGGCTCCCTTACGGTAGTGTTCGACATAGTAACGGAGTTCATCCTCTCCGACATACCAACGTTTGCTAAAGACTTGGATGTGTTGTTGGATAATCGCCTCGATCATCTGATCCAAGATATTTGCGATAGACTGACCACGATAACTTTCTGGATTTGCTTGGACTTCTCTCCAAAGTTCAGTAATAATCTGGGCAAGATTTGGGTTGGTCTTCTCCAGACTTTGGATATAGGTATCCACTGCTTCTCTATCTTGAGCGCTTAGGTTCTTTTCTTGACTCTGACCTTGCTCGATTAGGCTTTGGATCAAGGTCAAGATATAGGCATAGTTGATCTCATCTACTTGGATAGACTCCAGTTCATAGTGGATATCAAGGGGCTCCCCATCCTCATCACCATCATCTCTTCGGCTTTTTAATTCTGCAAGGATATTTTGATAAAAGCCTAGATAGGTTTCCAATTCTTCTGCACTGAGTCCTGTCTGGGCGTAGATTTCTTCCTCATCATACTCTTTATACACTCGAATAGAGGCTAGATATTTATCAAAGACTTGATAGGCCTTAGCGAGCTTTCTCAACTCAGGTGTAGAGATCTGCTCGATTTGAAGGCCTTCCTCCGGATCATCGGTGATGAGATTTTGGAAATCACTGCATCTCCGCAAAAAGTTTCTCTTTTCCTCTTCCCAACTCGGCGCTAGGACCTCATTTTCTCCACCATTTGAGTAGAGTTTGAGGGCATTATCCACTGCTTCCTTAAAGGCTAGGGGCTTTTGGAAGGTGATGATATGACCATAGGTCTTACTGTTATCAAAGATCCGATTGGTTCGGCTAAAGGCCTGAATCAAATCCTGCGGCTGCATGGGCTTTCTGTCGATAAAGAGAGTTGATAGACAAGGGGCATCAAATCCCGTTAAGAGACGATTGACCACGATAACCAAGTCCAACTGTTCATTGCGGTAGAGATACTTATCCTGTTTCCTAGCTAGACGGTTATTGACATCGGTATTGAAGCCACGAAGATCCGCCATGGTAAAGTGAGTATCAAACTCTTGGTTGTAATCCTCTAAGACCTGCTTCATGTGGTCTTGGTTGGCTCTTGAGTCTTCTTCATTCTCCGTAACGGAGTAAGTGATGGTCACCTTTGGAAAGTCAGGAAGGACCTGCTTGACCCTTTCAGATACCTTGACTCTCGTCTCCCCAGCCTTGACTCGTTTGAGCAAGTCATAGTAGGCTTGTGCTTGAGGGATGGACTTGACCGTCAGGATGGCATTGTAGGTCTTACCCATCCCTTTTTGGAAGCCCAGTTGTTGGCGCGATTTATTGATAATGGCATCCAAGACTTCTAGCATATGCTCCTCATTTTCGTAGACGGTATCTGGTATGTCATCTTCAGATTTATCCGTGATGAGGGTATTGCGATAATCCACCTTAAAGCCCAAAACTGCTCCATCATGAATAGCTTCCTTGACTGTATACTCATGGAGACGGTCTCCGTACTGTTGCTGGGTGGTCTGAGCTAGGTCACCGACCTGCTGGCGTTTATTTTCCTTAAAGATTGGCGTTCCTGTAAATCCATACCAGAGAGACTGTGGGAAAAAGGCTTTAATGTCTTTTTGTGTTTGTGGCGTCACGGCACGGTGGCATTCATCTACGACAAAGGCCACTCGGAGTCCCTTGATTTTGTCTGCATCTCGTTGGTAAAGACCTTGGTTAAACTTGCGCATCATGGTAGTGATTTTCTGGATAGTTGTCACCACGACACGCTTATCATTACTACCTAGTCGCTTGACCAAATCATGAGTATTATCCGTCTCGTCGATATCAATGACGTCATTGGTCGCATAAGAGAGAAAGGACGATGTGGTTTGTTGGTCCAAGTCCCTGCGGTCAACGACAAAAATCGTCTTTTGGATAGACGGAATCTGAAGGAGATTCCTCGCTACCTTATAGGAAGTCAGGGTCTTTCCTGAACCTGTTGTGTGCCAGACATAGCCTGATGCTTGCTGGCGCGAAGCTTCCTGCACCGCTTCGATAGCATGGATCTGATAGGGACGCAAGAGGATAAGAGATTTCTTGCTATCATCAATGACAGAATACTGCATGACCATCTGGTGAGCACGAGGGATGGAAAGAACTTCATGAGCAAAACTGGTCAGATTTGTCACAGGATGATTGTCCTTATCGACCCACTTGGTCAGAAATTGCTTGTTAAGTTTATTTTCACGAGCTGCAGCGATATAGCGAGTATCAACCTTGTTGGTCACAACAAACATCTGCAAGCTAGAGTAGATGCCACGGAATTTCCCTTCACGATTATACTTTTTAATCTGATGAAAGGCATCGATAAATGCTGCTTGGGAACTCTTAAGCTCGATTTGAATCATGGGTAAGCCGTTGATGAGAAGAGTAACATCCAATCTACGGTCTTGGTCCAGAGGATTTACTTTTTCTCTCTGGACTTGATTGACAACTTCGTAGCTAGACTTGCCTGCTGCGATATTGTCTCGCCAGATAACTGATAAACGAATGGTACCTAGGCTAGCATCTTCTCTCTGAACCTCGACTTTGGCAATTCCGTTTTCACCGACCAACCACTTGGCAGCATCGTAGTAGCTGACAAAGTTTAATTGGTTCTGAATCTGACGTCTTTCCTGTTCTGTCAAGGGATAGTCTGCTAGAAGAGCAACATTGTTCTGGGCAAGTTTCTCAAAGAAATTGTCCCATAGTTGTTCTTCTGTTTTGAGGTCTTCCCTATAAGTCCATTGACTCTCCCCAGTTACCAGTTGGTTGATCAGTTGTTTTTCTATCTCCAGTTCTGGTTTTACTTGCATCATTCTCTCCTTTAACGATGTTCTACTTTCTTTATTATAACATGTTTATCATTAAATTCCCCCTTCTTTTATCAAAATATGGTATAGTAGAACCATACTATCTATAAGGAGTTTCTATGTCACAGCATAAGCAAATGAAAGCTGTTTCTCCCCTTCTGCAGCAAGTCATCAATATTTCATCTATCGTCGGGGGAGTCGGCACCTTGATTTTCTGTATTTGGGCCTATCAGGCTGGAGTTTTACAGTCCAAAGAAACCCTATCAGCCTTTATCCAGCAAGCTGGGGTTTGGGGGCCACCACTCTTTATCTTTTTACAAATCCTACAAACCGTTGTTCCGATCATTCCGGGAGCTTTGACCTCAGTGGCTGGGGTCTTTATTTACGGACATATCATCGGAACCATCTATAACTATATCGGCATCGTGATTGGTTGTGCCATTATCTTTTACCTCGTGCGTCTCTATGGAGCTGCCTTTGTTCAGTCCGTCGTCAGCAAGCGCACCTATGACAAGTACATCGGTTGGCTAGATAAGGGCAATCGTTTCGAGCGTTTCTTTATCTTTATGATGATCTGGCCTGTCAGTCCAGCTGACTTTCTCTGTATGCTGGCTGCCCTTACCAAGATGACCTTTAAGCGCTATATGATTATCATCGTTTTGACCAAGCCCTTTACCCTAGTGGTTTATACTTATGGTTTGACCTATATTATTGATTTCTTCTGGCAGATGTTTTGAGAATAGAAAAATCCGTTTGGTTTCCCAAGCGGATGTTTTTTTGTTTTATTTTGCGACACTCTTAGCAAGGACAAAGTTCCCAAGTGTAGCAGAACCATTGCCTGCGACTGCTGGGGTCACGATGTAGTCACGCACGTCTGGTACTGGTAGGTAACCATTGAGAAGAGCTGTGAATTTATCACGCACACGGTCCAGCATGTGTTGTTGGGCCATGACTCCACCACCAAAGACGATGACATCTGGACGGAAAGTCACTGTAGCATTGACCGCAGCTTGAGCGATATAGTAGGCTTGAACGTCCCAGACAGAACTGTTGAGTTCAATATTTTCACCACGAATACCTGTACGAGCTTCGAGACTTGGACCAGCCGCAAAGCCTTCCAAACAGCCCTTGTGGAAAGGACAAACACCGTTAAATTCTTTTTCCTCGTCCATTGGGTGTTTAGCCACATAGTAGTGACCCATCTCAGGGTGACCCACACCACCGATAAACTCACCACGTTGGATAACACCTGCACCAATCCCTGTACCGATCGTGTAGTAAACCAAGTTTTCGATACGACCGCCAGCATTGTTACGAGCAACCACTTCACCATAGGCAGAGCTGTTTACGTCTGTTGTGAAATACATGGGTACGTTGAGGGCACGACGAAGGGCACCAAGTAGGTCTACATTTGCCCAGTGAGGTTTTGGAGTCGTTGTGATAAAGCCATAGGTTTTTGAGTTTTTATCGATATCGATAGGACCGAAGGAACCGATGGCAAGACCTGCAAGATTATCGAATTTTGAAAAGAACTCGATGGTTTTATCGATAGTCTCGATAGGAGTTGTTGTAGGAAATTGTGTTTTTTCTACAACATTAAAATTTTCATCTCCGACAGCACAGACAAACTTTGTACCGCCCGCTTCTAAGCTTCCATATAATTTTGTCATGATAAACCTCTTATCTTTGTTTTCTCTATTATAGCACATTTTAAAGGGCTAGATTTCTCAATATTTTAGATTTTCCTCTGTAAATCTTACCATCCAAGTAAAAACGAACAAACATGATATTTGTTCGTTTTGTTTTTAGATTTGATTTTCAAAGAGGACTAGGCTTTCACTTCAATGATAGCATCACCCTTGACAACTGAACCGCTTGCGACTGGTGTCACAGAAGCGTAGTCTGCTGTGTTGGTTACGATAACCATTGTTGTGTCGTCAAGACCAGCAGCAGCGATTTTGCTTGAGTCAAAAGCTCCGAGAACATCACCAGCTTTGACCTTGTCGCCTTGAGCAACCTTTTGTTCAAAGCCTTCACCGTTCATAGATACAGTATCGATACCAACGTGAATCAAGATTTCAGCTCCGTTAGTTGTCTTCAAACCGTAAGCATGTCCTGTAGCAAAGGCGATCGATACTTCTGCATCAGCTGGTGCGTAAACCACACCTTGGCTTGGTTTTACAGCAATCCCTTGTCCCATTGCACCACTTGAAAAGACTGGGTCGTTGACATTCTCAAGAGCAACGACATCACCAACGATCGGAGTTTGGATTGTTTCATTTTGAGGAGCTACTGGAATGTTACCAGTTGTTTCTTCTTGGACCAAACGTTCTGTCGCAACTTCAGTAGCAATTTCTTCTTCGTCCTCGTAACCAAACATGTAAGTAAGGGCAAAACCAAGAACGAATGATACAGCTACCATAAGAAGGTATTGAAGCAATTGGCCGTTACCAACGTAAAGCATTGTACCAGGGATGATGGTGATACCATTACCAGTACCAGCAAGTCCAAGGATTGAAGCCAATCCACCACCGATAGCACCAGCGATCAATGAAAGGAAGAACGGTTTACGGAAGCGCAAGTTCACCCCGAAGATAGCAGGCTCTGTAATACCGAGGAAGGCAGAAAGAGCAGCTGGGAAAGCAAGTGTTTTTAGTTTAGGATTCTTCGTTTTGACACCAACGGCAACAGTTGCAGCCCCTTGAGCTGTCATCGCTGCAGTGATGATAGCGTTGAATGGGTTCGCATGGTCCGCAGCAAGCAATTGTACTTCAAGCAAGTTGAAGATGTGGTGTACACCTGATACGACGATCAATTGGTGAACCCCACCGATAACCAAACCACCAAGACCAAACGGCAAGCCAAGAATTGCTTTTGTTCCGAAAAGGATATAGTTTTCAACCACGTGGAAGACTGGTCCGATAACAAAGAGTCCAAGGATAGACATGACCAAAAGTGTCACGAATGGTGTCACCAAGAGATCCAATACATCTGGAACCACTTTGCGGAGAGCTTTTTCAAACTTGGCTCCGACCACCCCGATAATGAAGGCTGGAAGAACGGAACCTTGCAAACCAACAACAGGAATGAAGCCAAAGAAGTTCATAGCTGTTACTTCACCACCTGATGCTACAGCCCAAGCGTTTGGAAGTGAGCCAGAAACAAGCATCATACCGAGGACGATACCAACAGCTGGATTTCCACCAAATACGCGGAAGGTTGACCATACAACCAAACCTGGCAAGATGATGAAGGCTGTATCTGTGAGGATTTGGCTGTAAATGGTAACATCTTCTGGAAGTGTCATTCCAAGAGCGTTCAAGAGTCCACGAACACCCATGAAGAGACCAGTTGCTACGATAACTGGGATGATTGGCACGAAAACGTCACCGAAAGTACGGATAGCACGTTGGAACCAATTTCCTTGTTTAGCAGCTTCTGCTTTCATGTCCTCTTTAGAAGATGTTGGCAAACCAAGTGCAACGACTTCGTCGTACATCTTGTTTACTGTACCAGTACCAAAGATGATTTGGTATTGACCTGAGTTAAAGAAAGCTCCTTGAACTTTATCCAAGTTCTCAATCACTTCCTTATTGATTTTCCCTTCATCTTTGACCATGACACGTAGACGAGTCGCACAGTGGGCTACACTGTTGACATTTTCACGTCCGCCAAGGGCTTCGATGACCTTTTTTGCAATATCCTGATTGTTCATTTGCAAAAATCTCCTTATAAAATTTTGTTCTTGTTTGAAAGCGATTTTATTCGCCCTACGACTATTATTTTATCACGTTTCTAAAATATGTCAAGCGTTTTGCAGAATTTTTTATTTCCTTTCTTTTGTTCCTGATTATTTTTGCTTGTTTTTGAGGGATATTCTCTTTTTCCTCAAAAAAATATCTTTATATTAGAGGATTCAAAGCTTTTTATTTACATTTTCTTTCATTTTTTCGTGAAAATTTGCCAGATTCCCTTTACTTGATTCATGGTAATCGTTTGACATATTTTTCTCTTTTTTAACATAAAAGACTTGCTTTTTTTGTCGAAAACGTTTACTATTAATAATAGAATAGAACTTATGGAGGAAAGATAAAATGGAATGGACAACTGAGCGCCGTTATAGACGCTATGAAGATTGGTCTAATGATGAAATCAAGCAAATCAAGGAAAAGATGGCACAATCTCCTTGGCATACTCGTTACCATGTCGAGCCTAAAACAGGGCTTCTCAATGATCCAAATGGTTTTTCTTATTTCGATGGCAAATGGATTCTCTTTTACCAGAACTTCCCCTTTGGTGCAGCCCATGGGTTGAAGTCTTGGGTGCAGCTTGAAAGTGATGATTTAGTACACTTTACAGAAACTGGAGTCAAAGTTTTGCCAGATACTCCATTAGATAGCCACGGTGCTTACTCTGGTTCTGCCATGCAGTTCGGCGATCAGTTGTTCCTATTTTATACTGGAAATGTCCGTGATGAAAATTGGATCCGTCACCCTTACCAGATTGGGGCTTTGATGGATAAGGATGGCAAGATTAGAAAGATTGACAAGGTCTTGATTGACCAGCCATCAGACTCTACTGACCACTTCCGCGATCCGCAAATTTTTAACTTTAAGGGACAATATTATGCCATCGTTGGTGGACAGGATTTGGAGAAAAAAGGCTTCGTCCGTCTCTACAAGGCTGTGGACAATGATTATACAAACTGGCAAGCAGTTGGCGACCTTGACTTTGCTAACGACCGCACTGCCTACATGATGGAATGCCCAAATCTAGTCTTTGTAGGGGAACAACCTGTCCTTCTCTACTGTCCACAAGGATTGGATAAGAGTGTTCTAGACTATGATAATATCTATCCAAACATGTACAAAATCGGGGCTTCCTTTGATCCTGAAAATGCCAAAATGGTAGATGTGTCTCCATTACAAAATCTAGACTATGGTTTCGAGGCCTATGCTACCCAAGCCTTCAACGCTCCTGACGGACGCGCTCTAGCAGTTAGTTGGCTTGGGTTACCAGATGTTTCTTACCCATCTGACCGTTTTGACCACCAAGGAACCTTCTCATTGGTCAAAGAACTCACTATCAAAGATGGCAAACTCTACCAATATCCTGTCTCAGCCGTCAAAGAACTTCGTTCTTCTGAAGAGGTCTTCTCAAATCGTACTCAAACCAAAAACACCTATGAACTGGAGCTCAACTTGGAAGCCAATAGCCAAAGCGAGATTGTCTTGCTCGCTGATAAAGAAGGCAAGGGGCTTTCAATCAACTTTGACCTTGTCAATGGACAGATGACAGTGGATCGTAGTCAGGCTGGTGAACAGTACGCCCAAGAATTTGGTACCACTCGTTCTTGCCCTATCAATAACCAAGCTACTACTGCCACTATCTTCATCGATAAGTCAGTCTTTGAAATTTTCATCAATAAAGGAGAAAAAGTATTTTCTGGTCGTGTCTTCCCACATGCGGACCAAAATGGTATCCTCATCAAGTCTGGAAACCCAACTGGAACTTACTATGAATTAGATTATGGTCGCAAAACTAACTGATGTCGCAAAACTTGCAGGCGTCAGCCCCACTACCGTCTCACGGGTCATCAATAAAAAGGGGTATCTATCTGAGAAAACCATTCAAAAGGTCAATGAAGCCATGCGAGAACTAGGCTACAAGCCTAATAATCTGGCTCGAAGCCTCCAAGGAAAATCTGCCAAGTTGATTGGACTTATTTTTCCAAACATCAGTCACGTCTTTTATGCGGAGTTGATTGACAAGTTGGAACACCAACTCTTCAAAAATGGTTACAAGACCATCATCTGTAACAGTGAGCATGATTCTGAAAAAGAACGCGAGTACATCGAAATGCTGGAGGCCAATCAGGTCGATGGTATCATTTCTGGAAGTCACAACTTGGGAATCGAAGACTACAATCGTGTGACAGCGCCGATTATTTCCTTTGACCGAAATCTATCACCAGACATCCCTGTCGTCTCCTCTGATAACTACGGTGGCGGGGTTCTCGCCGCCCAAACCTTGGTCAAGACAGGAGCCCAATCTATCATCATGATTACAGGAAATGACAACTCTAACTCACCGACTGGACTGCGCCATGCTGGCTTTGCCTCTTTACTCCCAAAAGCACCTATCATCAATGTTTCGAGTGACTTTTCTCCCGTCAGAAAAGAAATGGAGATCAAGAATATCTTGACCCATCAGAAACCAGATGCGATTTTTGCTTCAGATGATTTGACAGCTATCCTGGTTATCAAAATCGCTCAGGAGCTGGGAATTTCTGTTCCTGAAGAGCTCAAGGTCATCGGTTATGATGGGACCTACTTTATCGAGAACTACTACCCTCATCTGACAACGATTAAGCAGCCTATGAAAGAGATTGCCCAACTCACTGTTGATCTCCTCTTGCAGAAGATTGAAGGTAAAGAGGTTGCGACAACTGGTTATTTCTTACCAGTTACATTATTACCAGGAAAAAGTATTTAATACTCTTCGAAAATCTCTTCAAACCACGTCAGCGTCGCCTTACCGTACTCAAGTACAGCTTACGGCTAGCTTCCTAGTTTGCTTTTTGATTTTCATTGACTATAAACACAAGAAAACTCAGACCAATTCGTCTGAGTTTTTTATGATCTTAAGTTTTCTAGATAGCGCTGGGCTGTCTCTAAGTTAAAGGTTTTATCTGCGATGAGGCGCTCAACGAGGGGAGCAACTTCAGACTCACTAGCACCAGCTAGGAGAGCTAAGGATTTGGCCTGTAGTTTCATGTGGCCTTGCTGGATGCCCGTACTGACCAAGGCTTTGAGGGCCGCAAAGTTTTGGGCAAGACCGATGGACACGATAATCTGAGCTAATTCCTTGGCTGAAGGATTTCCTAGTAGTTCATGACTGAGGGCTACACGAGGATTGAGACCGATAGAGCCACCTTTTGTAGCTACCGGCATGGGCAGTGTCATCTCACCGACCAATTCTTCTCTTTCCATGTCCAGCGTCCATTGACTAAGACCTTGATAGCGTCCATCTCGACTGGCAAAGGCATGGGCCCCAGCTTCGATGGCACGCCAGTCATTACCAGTAGAAATCAAAATGGCATCAATACCATTAAAAATCCCTTTATTATGAGTAGCCGCTCGATAGGGATCAACCTGCGCAAACTGGCTAGCCAAAGCTATTTTCTCCGCAATTTCTCGTCCTTGGTCCCTTTGGGGACTCAAGTAGCGAAAGGCAATGCGACAGCTTGCAGTCACCAGAGAATCGGTCGCGTAGTTGGACAAAATACCCATGAGACTCTGTCCCTGACTGAGTTCTTGTAAGACTGGTTTCAAGGCTTCTAGCATGGTGTTGAGCATATTGGCTCCCATGGCTTCTTGGGTATCAACATGGAGATAAACAACGAGAAAGTCTGTTTCTCCTTTGATCTGCTCTACATGCAAATCACGCGCCCCGCCACCACGTTTGACGATAGAAGGATAGGCTTGATTGGCAAGTTCCAAGAGTTCGGCTTTCTTGCTGGCAATCTTCTCTTGCGCTTGTTCAGGATCAGCAACTTGATAAAGGGCTACCTGACCAATCATCTGGCGCTCATGTACTTGAGCAGTAAAGCCACCTGCTCGCTTGATGATTTTACTGGCATAACTAGCCGCAGCAACCACTGAGGGCTCTTCTGTCACATAAGGAACTGTGTAGTCCTGACCGTTCACCAAAAGTTCTGGAACGATAGAATAAGGCAGAGAAAAAGTTCCCACTACATTCTCACTCAGCTGGTCTGCAACAGCCAAGCTGACTTGTTCATCCTGCTCCAGACTGGTTTGCTTTTCAGGACTAAGGAGCGCCTGAGCTCGCAATAACTCAAGGCGCTCATGGTATGATTTTTTAGAAAATCCATTCCAACTTCTCTTCATTACTTTTCAACCTTGCTATAACGGCGTTGGTGGTCGACAATTTCAACCAAGGCATAATCTTGATGTTCATAGCCTGCAAATTGGGCTGAACCAGACTCATCCAACTGCAATTCTTCGAAGAAGACTTTTTCATAGTCTGCAACTGACAATGCTGTACGTTGCTTGAGTTTGCTCAAGCGATCCTTATCAAGGTAAGTTTCATAACCTTCGACCAGCTCTCCACTAAAGAACTCTGAAACCGCTCCACTTCCGTAACTGTAGAGGGCAATTTTATCTCCAGCCTTCAAAGTCTCTGCATTTTCCAAAAGAGAAAGGAGGCCGAGGAAGAGGGAACCTGTGTAGATATTCCCAATCATCTGACTATAGAGAATGGACTTATCAAAGTTTTCTTGTAAACTATCCTGTTTTTCTTTAGACAAAGTTTTGTCCATCATCTTGCGCAAGCCTTTTAGGGCCAACTTAGGATAAGGCAAGTGGAAGCAGATAGCCGCAAAATCATCCATAGTCCAATCATAGCGTTTCTTGTATTCACCCCAAGTCGTTGTCAGGCAATCAAGATACTGTTGGGTCGAGTACATGCCGTTTACATATGGAGTGCTTGAGTAGTTCGGACGCCAGAAATCCATGATGTCGCGCGTTTGGGCAACGTTATCATTGTTAAAGGCCATGATGCGTGGATTTTGGGTGATCAACATCGCCACACTTCCAGCACCCTGAGTTGGTTCACCTGGAGTTCCCACACCATACTTGGCAATATCACTGGCAATGACCAAAACCTTGGACTCTGGAGAATTTTCCACATGTAATTTAGCATAATGAAGAGCAGCTGTTGCTCCATAGCAGGCTTCTTTGATTTCAAAGCTACGGGCAAAAGGCTGAATGCCTAATAGGCCATGAACAAAGACCGCTGCTGCCTTACTCTGGTCAATCCCTGACTCGGTCGCCACGATGACCATATCGATTTCTTCTTTTTCTTTGTCTGTTAAAATAGAGTTGCTTGCACTAGCAGCCAAGGTAACAATGTCCTCAGTCAGTGGCGCAATACTAATTTCATTTAACAAGAGTCCCTTGCTAAATTTTTCGGGGTCAACTCCCCTCGCTTCTGCTAAATCTTGTAAGTTCAAGACGTATTGACTGGTCGCAAAACCAATCTTATCAATACCGATTGTCATATTTACCTCTGTTTTTTCATTCATTGTAAAAAATCGTTTCATTCTATTTTATCACAAATAGGGACAAAAGAGAGAAAAAAGACTTGATTCACCAAATCAAGCCTTTTCTTTGACAGAGCTAGGAGGAGATTCCTCGTTGTTTTCGGATGTAGTAATAGAGCTTTAAAATCACCGTTCCACTTGCCATTCCAATGGAAATAACAAGGGCTAACATAACCACCAAAGTCGCACTGGCAAGGGCATGACTGTAATCGCCTGTCACAAAGAAAGCTGTCGTCCGATAGGATAGATAACCGGGTACTAAAGGGGCAAGAATAGCCAAGACAAAAACCACTGCTGGTGTCTTATAGACAATACTTAAAATCTGGCTGATGCAAGAGCCAATTACTGCTGCGATAAAGGTCGCAACAATAACATTGGTTGGTTCTTTGAGCACGAGATAGAGGAGCCAAACACCCATTCCCAAAACCCCACCAGGCAGAAGCATGGAGCGTTGGACATTCAGTACGATTAGAAAGTTGATAATGGCGAGCAAACTCGCCACTGCTTGGAGTAAAATACTTGTTAGAGTCATCTTATGTCATCAAAACCAGGGCGACAGAGGTGCCGGCCCCTAAAGCGAGGGTAATGAGCAGGGATTCAAACATCTTGCTCATACCAGAGTTGATATGATTGGTCATGATATCTCGAACCGCATTTGTCAGAGCAATCCCTGGAACAAAGGGCATGACTGCTCCTGCTATGATCAGGTCTGCCGTCGAAGGGAATCCCGTGTAGCGAGCCCAGAACTGGGCAATCAAGCCGAAAACAAAGGCACCCGCAAAAGCTGTTACAAAAGGAATTCGGATAAACTTCTCGACATAGAGAGAGAAGGCAAAACCAAACAAGGTCGCAACGCCTGCTCCAAAAGCATCATAGACATTGCCACCAAACATAATCGAGAAGAAAGGAGCACTGAGAGTTGCTGCTACAGTCACTTGGAGCTTGCTATAAGGAAGAGCTTGATTTCTGATTTCCTTCAGCTTTTTAAAAGCTGTAGAAAGATCAATCTGGCCACCCACAAGTTCTCGTGATACTTGGTTGACATCACAGACTTTTTCGATGTTATAGGAGGATGACGTCACCCGTTTCATCCGAGAAATATTGGTATTTTCAATCGAAAAGAAAATAGCTGCGGGCATGGCAAGAACATTGCAATCCACTATTCCCTGTGAATGGGCAATGCGAATCATGGTGTCCTCAACCCGATGAATCTCCGAACCACTTTTCAAGAGAATGGTTCCAGCTAGCATAATCACATCAATGACAGCATTTAACTCTTTTGATTCGTCCATTTTCTACTCCTATTTTCTACTCCCTTTATTCTATCACAAAAGTTCATGAAAAAAAATCTTTGTCATGAAATCATGACAAAGATTGGGTTAATTTCGTTCATTACTTGACGTTCTACTGCCATCTGAAGAATCCGTTGTAGGATTGCTACCTTGATTGTTACTCTGTGAAGGCGTCGTGTCTGTTCCTGAATTTCCGTGTTGAGACGAACTTGATGAAGAAGGAAGTGGTTTTGGTTTATAAATAGAAATCTTAACACGTGTTTTATTGAGATCTACCTTTTCTCCAGGTTTAGGGTCCTGACTAACAACTGTTCCTGCAGTAGTTCCTTCAGGAGCAGTTGATACTTCCACAACTTCGATATTGGCCTCTTTTACACCAACAATCTGAGTCAAATTGTTCTTAGTAAATTCGAGACTTGAACCAATGTAACTTGGCATCGAAACGCTGGTCACCTTCTTAGCAACTGTTAAGGTAATCGTGCTGGCTTTCGTGAGATCGTAAGTACTTCCTGCAGCTGGAGTTTGCCTAATGACTGTTCCTGGATCGCTTTCGCTAGATTCCTCTTCCTCGATCTTGATAAGATTTTCTGGAACCTTTTTCTCTTTGAGCTCTGCGACAACATCCGAGGACTTACGTCCTACATAGTTACTTAGTTGGAAGGATTGCTTACCTGATGAAACGATTAGATTTACTTTACTTCCTTCTTTTCGACCGCTTCTAGCTTCTGGATCTGTTCGAATGACGCGACCTTCGGCTACTGTGTCGCTGGCCTCTGTCTTTTCTTCACCTACTTCAAAATTAGCTTTCTTCAGTGTCTCTTTAGCTTCAGCAACTGTCTGTCCCGATACATCTGGAATAGCAATAGTCGCTGGAGTTCGGGAAAAGATCCAAATCAAAGAGGCTGCAACTAGCAAGGCACTGACCAGTAAAATCATATAGCGAGCTTTAAACTTCCGTTTTTTCGCTGGTTTTGGTACTGGTGCTTCATTTATCACCTGCTGAGTCTGCTGTTTTGATTGAGGTCGCTCTAATTGTGGCTTAGCCTTCGGAATAGAGGTCAGAGTGCTTTGTGGAACTTTAGGCAAGGTCTTGGTATCAACCTTGCTTGCCTCATCAAAGACTAGCTTTGGTTCTCTCCTACGATTGTGAGATAAACAACTCGACAAATCCACATACATTTCTGATACAGACTGATAGCGATCTGTTAATTTCTTGGCCGTTGCCTTGATAACGACATTTTCCAAAGCTTGTGGTACTGCTGGATTCTCAGCAATAACAGATGGGAGTGGTTTTTGGAAATGCTGGAGGGCAATAGTCACTGCACTATCCCCATCATAAGGGATATGTCCAGTCAACATTTCATAGAAAATAATCCCCATAGCATAGATGTCACTCTGCACAGTTGCCTTGGAACCACGGGCCTGCTCAGGTGAGAGATAGTGGACTGAACCGAGCATGGAGTTGGTCTGTGTCAGACTGGTCTCTGCAAAAGCCACGGCAATCCCAAAGTCTGTAACTTTGGCAGTTCCATCTGGTGTCAATAGGATATTTTGAGGTTTCAAATCTCGGTGGATAATCCCTCTCGTATGCGCCAGACGCATCGCCAAGAGAATCTGTCCCATAATACGGACGGCTTCTTCGTTTGAGAGAGGAGAGTGTTCTTTAATATAACGTTTGAGGTCAAGCCCTGCCACATACTCCATAGCTAGATACTGCTGACCGTCTTCCTCACCGATATCTGTTATTCGAACGATATGGGGATGATCCAGATCCGCCATGGCTCTCGCTTCACGTTGAAAACGTGCCACAGCAATCGGATCTGTCTGATAGTTAGTCCTCAGGACCTTAACCGCCACTTCTTCCCCGTCTAGGATCAAATCCTTGGCCAAGTAAACATCCGCCATGCCTCCTCGACCAATCTGTTTGATAATCCGATATCGTCCGGCAAAAATCTTGCCGATCTGGATCATTCTACTTCCTCCTCATTCATGTGAACAAGGGCAACCGTGATATTGTCTAAGCCTCCTGCATTGTTTGCAAAACGAATCAAAGTTGCCGCCTTGTCTGCCAAGGAAATATCACTCGTTACAATATCGTAGATATCGCTTCCTGAGATCATATTGGTCAAGCCGTCACTGTTGAGCAAGAGGTAGTCTCCTGGCTCTAGGCTAACCATGCCAAAATCTGGTTGAATTTCATCTTTTTGCCCAATGGATTGGGTAATGATATTTTTCTGCGGATGAATTTCTGCCTCCTCTGGAGTTAGCTGGCCAGCCTTTAGCAGAGCATTAACCAAAGAATGATCACTTGTGAGCTGGCGATAATCTTCACCACGGATCAAACCGATACGAGAATCACCAATATGGGCATAAATAGCTTGATTTCCAATAATGGCTACTGCTTCAAGCGTTGTTCCCATCCCCTTATAGGCTTCGTCTTTCCCCATCTGATGAATTTTTTGATTTTCAAGTTCCAGATAGTGGGCAAACCATTCACGGACCTCATTGACGGTGTCGATTTGGGTATCAACCCAAGCCACGCCCAGGTCTGTTACCGCCATCTCACTAGCGATATTGCCTGCACGGTGTCCTCCCATCCCGTCAGCCAAGAGAATCATGGTGCGCCCTGCTCGGTTGACAAAGTGATTGACATAGTCTTGGTTATTTGTTCGTTTCTGACCAACATCTGTTAATAATGCTATTTCCATTGTGTCAGTTCCTTCCTAATCAGACATCTTGCGGAATTGGCTTATAAAGAATCCATCACTTCCGTACAATTCAGGAGTGATCAAGATACAGCCGTCCTTCAAAATATCCTTGCATTCGTGTTCTAGTTTAACCTGCTCAAACTCGGGGTGACTTTCTAAAAATGCCTCAACGACGTGAAAGTTTTCCTCTGAGACGATAGTGCAGGTACTATACGTTATTATACCACCTTTTCGTAAGGTTTGACAAACACTACCTAGTATTTCCAGCTGAATTTGCTGTAATGATGCGAAATCCGCCGTTTCTTTATTGTATTTGATATCTGGTTTGCGGCGCAAGAGTCCAATCCCAGAACAAGGAGCATCTACTAAAATCTTGTCAAACGAGTCACGATCGAAAAACTCATGAACTTTTCTGGCGTCCAATTTTTGCGTTTGCACTCGATCTGCTACCCCCAAACGTTGGGCATTTTCTTGGATCAAGTCCAACTTGTGATCATAAAGGTCCAAAGCCGTCACCTTACCCGATGTGAGGTAAGAGGCCATATGGGCTGTTTTACCGCCCGGAGCCGCACAGGCATCCAGGACCTGTTCATCACCTTGTAGATCAAGAGTCGGAGCAACTAATTGACTGGACTCGTCTTGGATGGTTATAGCCCCTTCTGCGAACAAATCATGTCCTGCAAAGTGGCCTTGCTCCTTGACCAGACCAGTGGCTGCCAAAGGGGAATCAGTCGCCTCTAACACGGCTTTGATTTCCTCTTTTCGGCTCAAATCGACTACACGGATACTGGCTTTGTTGCGCACCAAGAGACTTTTAAAGATGGCTTGTGCTCGCTCTTCCCCGTACTCTTCCTTAAGTTTAGACACTAGCCAAACTGGGAGAGAATAGGCAATGGAATCACGCTTATTTTTGCGTTTGATGCTGTCAATATCTGGCCAGCCTTCTCTTAAAATACGACGAAGAACAGCGTTGACCAATTTTTCACTGCCTTTTTTACGGGCCTTGGCTAGTTCCACCGCTTCATTAACCACAGCGTGATTAGGAATCTTATCCAGATAGCGGAGTTGGTAGGCACTCATGAGAAGCAGGACATAGAGCCAGTTATCTAGCTTATCCCGATCTTCTATAAAGTGGGATAGGTACCATTCCAGAGTGAGTTTTCGGGCTACCGTTCCGTAGACAATCTCTGTCACCAAGCCCTTATCTGCTACTGAGAGCTGACTCCCCTTGAGGTGTTTATTTAAGGCAATATTGGAGTATGCTTGATTAACCAAAACATCCTCTAGCACTGCTAGAGCTAGACTTCTAGCCGTTTCTACTTTAGTCACCAAATCGTTCTCCTACAGTCAATGTACGTCCCACTCCGTTGAGAAAGGATACGATGTCCATCTTAGGCTTCCCAGCAGGCTGCACTTGCTTGAGAGACAGAGCCCCTTCTGCCGTAGCGACGATTAATTCCTTCTTGCCGATTGAGAGGATCTCACCTGGAGCTCCCTGACCTTCTACTGGCAGGGCTTCATAAATCTTAAAGCGGTCGCCTTTAAGGAAAGTGTGGGCAACAGGCCATGGATTCATCCCACGGATTTGGTTGAAGAGTTGGCGGTTAGTCTTATTCCAGTCCAATTTTTCTTCCTCTGGTTTGATATTTGGCGAGAAAGTGACCTGGCTTGGGTCCTGAGGCACAGGTTTGATCTCCCCGGCAATATAGCCAGGCAAAGTGTCCAAAAGCAAGTCACGACCAACAATGGCTAATTTCTCAAACAAGGTGCCAACATTATCCTCATCAGTGATAGGAATACTGCGACGGGAAATCATATCCCCTGCATCCATCTCCTTGACCATTTCCATAATGGTCACACCAGCTTCCTCATCCCCTTGAATCAAGGCATAATGGATAGGCGCACCACCACGGTGTTTTGGAAGAAGGGAAGCGTGAACGTTGACCGCAAAATCCATACTATCAAGGAGTTTACTTGGGAGAAACTGCCCAAAAGCAGCGGTCACAATCCCATCCGCCCCTAGCTTCATAATGGCTTCCATCTCTGGGCTTCCAGATAATTTTTCAGGTTGGTAGATGGGAAGGCCTGCTTCTTTGGCAGCCTGCTTGACTGGGGTTTCTTGGATTACTTTTTTACGACCGACAGCGCGATCTGGCTGGGTCACAACAGCTAGAATCTCGTAACGGTCATCTGATAACAACCCCTTCAAAACTGTCGCTGAAAAATCGGGAGTTCCCATAAAGATTAGTTTTGTCATTTTTTCTCCTTCTTATAAAAATTGCTGCGGTTCATGGTCAATACTGAGACGAAGCTCGCTATTTTCCCGTTCTTGAGTCAAGGCCAAAACTCGATTGAGGGTTGGTCCTAGTTCATCTTCTAAACGGTATTTAATCAAAATCTGGTAATGATAAAGGTTGTGAGTACGGGCGATGGGTTTTGGCGTTGGTCCAAGGATTTTACTAGTTTCCGATAAACCTGAGCGCAAAATCCCCATAACTTCATAGGCACGTTTGACAACCTCTTCTTCTTTCTTGTGAGAGAGGGTAATCCCAATGGTGAAATAATAAGGCGGATAGCCGAGTTGGCGCCTGATACTCATTTCATAGGCATAAAAACCTTCATAATCCTGTTCCTTGGCAAAACGAATGGCATAGTGTTCCGGATTGTAAGACTGGATCAAGACCTGCCCAGCTTTTTCAGCCCGACCTGCACGGCCTGCCACCTGAGTTAAGAGCTGGAAGGTTCTCTCAGAAGAACGGAAATCCGGCAGATTCAAGGCCGTATCCGCATTGAGCACTCCGACTAGGGTCACATTTGGAAAATCCAAGCCCTTGGCAATCATCTGAGTTCCCAACAAGATATCTGCTTCCCCTCGGCCAAACTGCTCAAGAAGAGCTTGGTGACTACCTTTCTTGCGAGTCGTATCCACATCCATCCGCAGAATGCGAGCCTGAGGAAAGAGCTCTGCTAGCTCATCATAGGCTTTCTGAGTCCCCGTCCCGTAGTAGCGAATGCTGCGACTCTGACAGTTGGGACAGACATGAGGAATTCCCTTGGAAAAGCCACAGTAATGGCAGTTCATGGTCTTGGTATCCATGTGGAGAGTCAGAGAAATGTCACAGTTGGGGCAGCTATCTACCGTCCCACACTCTCGACACATAACAAAGCTAGAATAACCCCGACGGTTGAGCATAAGGACTACCTGCTCTTTTTTAGCCAAACGGTCTTGAATGACTTCCAGCAAAGGAGGCGTAAAGTTTGACGTCTCATTCTGCCCGATATAGTCCCGAAAGTCAATCACTTGAACCTCAGGAATAGTGGCTAAAGGATTGGCCCGTTGGGTCAGGCGTAAGTGTTGATAGACACCTTTGCCAGCCCGCGCACGGCTTTCTAAGCTCGGTGTCGCTGAGCCAAGGACTAGGGCTGCTTGATTGTACTGGGCCCGTAGAATGGCGACCTCTCTGGCATGATAACGGGGATTGCTGTCTTGTTTGTAGCTGGCTTCGTGTTCTTCATCGATAATCATGACACCTAGATTTTTAAGCGGAGCAAATATAGCTGATCTGGCACCAACGACAACTTGGGCATCGCCGCGCTCAACCTTGCGCCATTCGTCGTACTTTTCACCATTGGACAGGCCTGAATGAAGAATAGCTACTTTCTCGCCGAAACGAGCAATGAACCTCTCCGTCATTTGTGACGTCAGAGAAATCTCAGGTACCAGTAGAATGGCTGTCTTACCCTTGTCCAGAGCTCCTTGGATGATCTGTAAGTAAACTTCCGTTTTCCCACTCCCTGTAATCCCTTGAAGGAGGAAAGGAGGCTGTTGACTACCAATAGCACTGACAACGGCATCACGCGCCTGTCTTTGTTCTGGATTCAATTCCAAAGGTGTACTTGCTTCAATGCCTTCGAAATAAGCAGCTGAGCGTTGCACTTCCTTTTGGACTATGGACACAGCACCTTGTTCCACAAAGAAGTTGACTTGCTCCCGCGAGTAGGATTCTAACAAGCTAGCCAGAGGAGCACTTCCAGAATGAGATAGCAAATAGTCTCTCAGCTCTGCCTTTTTCTTAGCACGCGCAGAAATCTCAATCTGCTCTAGTCGAGTAGCATCAACCTCATACCAAGACTGGGTCTTGACCTTCTTCTGATCGACAGCCTGGTACTCTAAGCGGAGCAGACCTTTTCTGGTCAAGCGCATCATTTCTGCCTGCTTGGCCAAATCTAGAGAAGAAAAGGCTAGCGAATCTTCTGAACCAAACAAGCGCTCTTTGTCTGCCTGACTTAGGCCTTCTAGAGGATAGAGAATTTTATCATAACTGGAGTTTAAAAATCCTGGTAACATGGCTTTTAGAATGGAGATTTTGTAAGAAAAGACTGACTTGCGTAGCTCCTCAGCTAGCCAGAGTTGCTCCTGAGTCAAGACTGGAGAAAAGTCCAGCACTTCTGCAATCTCTTTCAAGTCCTGATTTGCCACTTCTTCATCCGACTGGGACTCCAAGCCCAACACAATTCCTTGGATCAAACGATTGCCCTTGCCGAAGGGGACATGGACCCGCATACCGGCTTCCAGCATCTCTACAAATTCCTCAGGGACCTTGTAGCTGTAGGGCTGGTCCGTCTGCATCAGGGGAACATCCACGATAATCTTTGCGATAGCCATCTTCTCACCTCCTTCTTGTCAGCACATTCTTGCAATAGAAAAAATAAGATTGAGTCCCCCCAACCTTAAATTTTTTCACCATCTTCTTTTTCTTTAGCAATTTGCTCTTTGATTTTCTTTTCTTCTTCTTCTCTGCGGCGTTTTTCTTCTTCGATACGGAGACGAACCGCTTCACGTTTTCCTTCTGGATCTGGGTGAATGGTTACATTTCCAGACTCGATTTCTTCTAAAGCACGAAGAGTTGATTTTTCAGACTTAAACTCTTGAGTTGCTGGCGCGCCTGCTTCTAGTTCGTGGGCACGTTTTGCTTCCAAGATTACGAGTGAATATTTTGATGGCACCTTGTCGAGCAAGGTATCAATAGAGGGTTTTAACATCATTTTCTTGTACCTGTTTCCTATAGTTTATCGAGTAGTTGGAGATTTTGGCAACATCTCCTGGTAGTGACCAATGACACGGTCCACACGGAAGTGTTCTGCTTCGATCACACGCTTGACACGTTCAGCAGCGAGGGGCACCTGATCGTTGACAATGGCATAATCATACTCACGCATGAGGGCAATTTCTTCCTTGGCTTTTTCGATTCGTTGGGCAATCACTTCAGCGCTATCTGTTCCACGACCTACCAAACGATCTTGCAATTCATCCAAATCTGGTGGCGTTAGAAAGATAAAGACAGCGTCTGGAACCTTTTTCTTAACCTGAAGAGCTCCCTGCACTTCAATCTCAAGAAAGACATCGATTCCCTTGTCCAGAGTTTCGTTGACATAGGTCAGAGGAGTTCCATAATAGTTACCGACATATTCTGCATATTCCAACATCTGACCTTGACGGATCAGCTCTTCAAACTCTTCACGAGTACGGAAGAAATAGTCCACTCCGTCCACTTCACCAGGACGTTGCGCACGCGTCGTCATCGATACAGAGTATTGAAATTGATTCTCAGAACTCTCAAAAATCTCTCTTCTAACCGTTCCTTTCCCAACTCCTGAAGGACCAGAAAAAACGATTAGCAAGCCTCGGTCTGCCATTATGTCTCCTTTAGTTAGTCTGTGAAATAAAGTAAAATTTCTCTCGGATACTGATGATCGCGTCAGTTATCCTTCTACAGTCTTTCTATCTAGTGTAACAAAAAAGCAGTAATTTTTCAACTGCTCTTTCTTATTTATTTAGCATAATCTACTGCACGAAGTTCGCGGATCACGGTTACCTTGATATTTCCTGGGTAATCGAGATTGTTTTCAATTTTCTCACGAACTTTGTGAGCCAAGATTGTGACTTTGTCGTCCTTGATTTGTCCTGGATTAACCATGATACGGATTTCACGTCCTGCTTGAAGGGCGAAGCTATTTTGCACTCCTTCAAAGCCATTGGCGATTTCTTCCAAATCATGGAGACGCTTGATGTAGCTTTCAAGAGACTCGCTACGAGCACCTGGACGCGCTGCACTCAAGGCATCTGCTGCAGCAACGATCACTGCAATGACACTTTCGGCTTCGACATCGCCGTGGTGGCTAGCAATGGTATTCACCACAACTGGGTGTTCCTTGTACTTACGAGCCAATTCCGTACCAATCTCAACGTGGCTACCTTCAACCTCGCGGTCAATAGCTTTCCCGATGTCATGAAGGAATCCAGCACGACGGGCAAGAGCTGCATTTTCACCAAGTTCACTGGCGATGATACCAGATAACTTAGCAACTTCAATCGAATGACGCAAGACATTTTGTCCATATGAAGTACGGAACTGTAAGCGTCCCATAATCTTCATCAAGTCTGGATGGAGGTTTGGTGCACCAATCTCATAGGCAGCAGCCTCACCGTATTCACGGATCTTATTGTCAATCTCTTGACGGTTTTTCTCAACCAACTCCTCGATACGAGCTGGGTGGATACGGCCATCCTTGAGCAACATTTCCATGGTCATACGAGCAATTTCACGACGAATCGGATCAAATCCTGACAAGGTTACCACTTCCGGTGTATCGTCGATGATGACATCAACCCCTGTCAAACTTTCAAAGGTACGAATATTGCGACCTTCACGACCGATAATGCGCCCCTTCATGGTATCATCTGGCAGGTGAACTGTCGAGTTTGTTGACTCTGCTACATAGTCACCAGCGATACGCTGCATAGCCTGAACCAAGATATCTTTCGCAATCTTGTCTGAACGTTCCTTCACTTCTTGCTCAGCCTCACGAATGCGACTAGCAATTTCCTTGGTCAAGTTTTCCTCTGTCTGAGCCAAGATAATATCTCGAGCCTCAGTCTGGGAAAGGGAACCGATACGTTCAAGTTCAGCTTCTTTTTGTCTTTCGACTTCCTCTAATTGCTCTTCACGTGCATCAAGGTTTTTTGCTCTATCAGAAATACTTTGTTCTTTTTGTTCAAGTGTTTTTTCTTTGTTCGTCAAATTGTCGTCTTTGCGGTCAAGGCTCGTAGCTCTCTCCGTCAAACGACTTTCAATTTGCTTGAGCTCCTGACGTTCTGACTTAAATTCAGCGTCCACTTCTTCACGGTATTTTCTGGCTTCCTCTTTGGCCTCCAATAGTGCTTCTTTTTTAAGAGACTTGCTTTCGCTCTTGGCTTCATTTAGCAATAAATCCGCTTCGCGCTCAGCTTGTCCTCGTAAATTAGTTGCTTCTTGTTCAGCATTTAGAAGCATCAACTCTGCAGCTTCTTGAGATGATTTCATCTTAGCTGAGATGCTGACATATCCAATGACTAAACCAATGATGACGGCAAAAACAACAATCGCAATGGTCATGATTTCCATGTTTTTACCTCATTAAATTTGTTTATCGAATGACATACATTCCTTAATATTCTATCATAAAAAACCGATTTCCACAAACCCAAATTGAAGAGTTTTGTGTGAATTTTTGAAGAAAATCCTTATATTTTCAAGCAAAATTAAGATTCTTTAAAAATTTAAATTTCCATAAAAAACGAAGCAAAAAAGAGTAATCACCCACCAAAGACTACTTCTACAAATGGCTTAGAGAAAGTTCAGGAACAAGTGAAAGCGGTTCACTGTAGACAGATTTAACAGCCAGATCCCCATCATCACACTACTTCAAAATACCAAAATTATACTGAATAAATTTCACATATTCCAACATATCAGTCGCGCTATAATAAAGCTTTTTATCCTCAAATTTTCAGGGAAACTTTAACACCTTGTAAGATTGACAGCCAGACGTTGACTTGTTCTGGTAAACTTCGCCATTAGTTGAAAGCAATCAGCAAGAATATAAGATGTCTAGTATTTGATTTTCAAAACTTCAAAAATTTTAGAATGACGATTCTCGTCACTTTGAATGTTAAAAAAGAGAGAAGCAATCTGATTCTCTCTCATGCTTAGTTAGATCTCACCCTCTACAGTTGACAAAGAGCCAAAAACCCCAGATAGCCTTGAGTCATCTGGGGTTCTTGTTTTCGTCGCTAAAATGATATCAACAATTTCATTTTAGTCGATTTTTGGGACTTAGTCTTCTAAATCCATTTCAGAAGCTGCTGATTTCTTCTTCTTGCCAAGAAGAGAGGCAGTTGCCAAGGCAGCTACTCCTAATCCAAGACCAGCAAATTGGTTACTTGCAGTTCCTGTATTTGGAAGTTTTCTACCGTTTGAACGTCCTGGTCCAGCAGGTTGTTGTGCAGGAGCTTGTGAGTGGTTCAATGCACTTGAGATTGAAGCACTGTCAGACAAGCTAGCTGAGGTACTTGCGCTGTTGCTCAAGCTTGCACTTGTTGAAACTGATTCACTTGTGCTGATTGAAGCACTTACGCTGTTGCTCAAGCTTGCTGAAGTACTTGCTGAAGTTGAGGCATCGCCTGAACCATTGCTTGTACTTGTTGAACCTGAACCGCTACCTGAGTTGTTGCTTGCACTGATTGAAGCTGAAGCTGATTGGCTAGCTGATACAGATGCTGAAGTGCTTTGACTTGCAGATACTGATGCGCTAGCTGATTGACTAGCTGAGCCATTGCTTGTGCTTGTTGAACCTGAACCACTACCTGAGTTGTTGCTTGCACTGATTGATGCAGAAATGCTGTCACTCAAGCTTGCGCTTGTTGAGACTGACTCACTTGCGCTGATTGATGCTGAAGTACTATCGCTCAATGATACACTTACTGACTTGCTGAGTGAAATTGACTCACTTGCACTTACAGATTCAAGGTAGCTAGGAAGGTTAAACTCTGGCTTAGATTCGCTTGTTGGCTCACCCTTACTATAGCTGAATGAGTTAGATTGTTGTGACGCACTTGTACTCAAACTGCTTGAAACGCTATTGCTAAGTGATGTAGATGTGCTTACGCTGTTGCTCAAGCTTACTGAAGTACTTGTTGAAACTGAAGTACTACTTGAGTTGTTGCTTGCTGATTCAGATGCACTGATTGATGCGGATACGCTGTTGCTCATGCTTGTGCTTGCTGATTGGCTAGCACTGATTGACGCTGATACGCTGTTGCTCAAGCTTGTGCTTGCTGATTGGCTAGCACTGATTGAAGCAGACACGCTGTTGCTCATGCTTGTGCTTGCTGATTCAGATGCACTGATTGATGCGGATACGCTGTTGCTCATGCTTGTGCTTGCTGATTGGCTAGCACTGATTGACGCTGATACGCTGTTGCTCAAGCTTGTGCTTGCTGATTGGCTAGCACTGATTGAAGCAGACACGCTGTTGCTCATGCTTGTGCTTGCTGATTGGCTAGCACTGATTGACGCTGATACGCTGTTGCTCAAGCTTGTGCTTNCTGATTGGCTAGCACTGATTGAAGCAGACACGCTGTTGCTCATGCTTGTGCTTGCTGATTGGCTAGCACTAATTGAAGCAGACACGCTGTTGCTCAAGCTTGTGCTTGCTGATTGGCTAGCACTGATTGAGGCAGACACGCTGTTACTCAAGCTTGTGCTTGCTGATTGGCTTGCACTGATTGAGGCAGACACGCTGTTGCTCAAGCTTGTGCTTGCTGATTGGCTAGCACTGATTGAGGCGGATACGCTGTTGCTCAAGCTTGTGCTTGCTGAGTGGCTAGCACTAATTGAAGCAGACACGCTGTTGCTCAAGCTTGTGCTTGCTGATTGGCTCGCACTGATTGATGCGGATACGCTGTTACTCAAGCTTGTGCTTGCTGATTGGCTAGCACTGATTGATGCGGATACGCTGTTGCTCAAGCTTGTGCTTGCTGAGTGGCTAGCACTAATTGAAGCAGATACGCTGTTACTCAAGCTTGTGCTTGCTGATTTAGATGCACTAATTGAGGCAGACACGCTGTTGCTCAAGCTTGTGCTTGCTGAGTGGCTAGCACTAATTGAAGCAGATACGCTGTTACTCAAGCTTGTGCTTGCTGATTCAGATGCACTAATTGAAGCAGACACGCTGTTGCTCAAGCTTGTGCTTGCTGATTCAGATGCACTGATTGAGGCAGACACGCTGTTGCTCAAGCTTGTGCTTGCTGATTCAGATGCACTGATTGAGGCAGACACGCTGTTGCTCAAGCTTGTGCTTGCTGATTGGCTAGCACTGATTGAAGCAGACACGCTGTTGCTCAAGCTTGTGCTTGCTGAGTGGCTAGCACTAATTGAAGCAGATACGCTGTTACTCAAGCTTGTGCTTGCTGATTCAGATGCACTAATTGAAGCAGACACGCTGTTGCTCAAGCTTGTGCTTGCTGATTCAGATGCACTGATTGAGGCAGACACGCTGTTGCTCAAGCTTGTGCTTGCT
>NZ_RJPI01000015.1:0-28924 GCF_003943385.1 Streptococcus oralis | reverse complement strand
AACAAGAAATGATTAATAAAGTCTTACATGAAGGCTGGACTAAAGATAGAGTTTCTCTTGAATACGGTCTCCCAAGTCGTACGATACTTCTTAACTGGCTAGCGAAATACAAGAAAAACGCGTATACTATTGTTGAGAAAACAAGAGGGAGAGTACCTAAAATGGGACGTAAACGGAAGAAAACTTGGGAAGAAATGACAGAACTAGAGCGACTCCAAGAGGAGAATGAACGCTTACGGACTGAGGTGGATTACCTAAAAAAGTTAAAAGAGTTAGAGGAAAGGGACGAAGCCTTAGAGCGAGAAAAGCAGAGACAGCTGGATCAACCAGATAAGGATAAAGAGCTAAAGGATGAAATTCAGGCCATTGATAATGACTATAAAGGAAATTATGGCTATCGTAGAATTACTCTTGAACTAAGAAATCGTGGTTTTACAGTGAATCATAAGAAAGTTCAACGTCTGATGAAGGTCCTTGGTTTAAGTGCTCGAATTCGTCGGAAACGAAAGTATTCTTCCTACAAAGGAGAGATTGGTAAGAAAGCAGACAACCTGATTCAACGTCAGTTTGAAGCATCAAGGCCAATGGAAAAGTGCTATACGGATGTGACAGAGTTTGCCATTCCAAATAGCACACAGAAATTGTATTTATCGCCTGTTTTAGATGGCTTTAATAGCGAAATTATCGCCTATAATCTTTCTTGTTCTCCTAATTTAGAACAAGTGAAAGCTATGCTGGAGCAGGCCTTTACAGAGAAATACTATGAGAATACGAGTCTCCATAGTGACCAAGGCTGGCAATACCAACACGATTCCTATCATCGGTTCCTAGAGAGTAAGGGAATTCAGCCCTCTATGTCACGTAAAGGTAACAGCCCAGACAACGGTATGATGGATTCTTTCTTTGGCATTTTGAAATCGGAAATGTTTTATGGTTATGAGAAGGCGTTTCAGTCGCTTAAGCAATTGGAACAAGCTATTGTGGACTATATTGATTACTACAACAACAAACGAATTAAGGTCAAACTAAAAGGACTTAGCCCTGTGCAATACAGAACTAAATCCTTCGCTTAAATTATTTGTCTAACTTTTTGGGGTCAGTACATTTTGAGAGTTATTATCTACATTATTTGCCTTTTTCTTTTGTCAACCAATATGTGATTCCTGCTGATGAAATTGCTGATAAAATAATCGCTAAAATAACCCATACTCTGTTATTATCCACTGAAATTGGCGCTTCATATGTTTCTTTTTTAGTTTCAATTGGATTAGATAAAAAATTCATCACATTTTGATTGGTCGTTCCACCATCACGAATATTCTTCATAACAGTTTTAAAGGACTCTGCGTAGTCTCTATTCCCTTGAATAACTTCTGCTTCATTAGATATCAGATCATTCGTAGTTGAAATAGTCTTATCAACATTATCTTTAATAGTCTGAACTTGACCAACAAATTGAGTAAATTGATCCTTCATAGTCCCAACTGCTTCGTGATTTTGACTAGTTTCTTTTGAACCAGTAGAGGTAGTAGACACTAATGATTCAATTGAACTATATAAGCGTTTTGATGATTCACTATCATTTATTAATATTCCACTATTAGCATCTGAAGCTGTCTCCGTCACTTCCAATTGTTTCGCTTTCGTTTCCTTCCACTTATCGTACTCAGTTGATAAGGTCTTAATCGAACTGTTATACCAATCAGCTAAGTTTTTAATTTGATTTTTGAAATAATCATTCGGTAAC
Source organism: Streptococcus oralis (assembly GCF_003943385.1). Taxonomy (GTDB): domain Bacteria; phylum Bacillota; class Bacilli; order Lactobacillales; family Streptococcaceae; genus Streptococcus; species Streptococcus oralis_CA. The sequence continues at coordinate 27,177 of NZ_RJPI01000015.1, read as the reverse complement.
TCAGCTTCAGCCAATTCAGGCAATGCCTCGCTTGATTTTTCTAATGACTCCAAAGAATTTTGAATTTGTTCCAACAAAGCTATACCTGATTCTTTAAATTTAGTAACTTGATCTTCTGACAACTGAGTTGCTATATCATCACGACTGATGTTGCCGTACATATGGTAAACAGAATCTGGTGATAAGGCAGAAAAATTAATAGAGGAACTACTTGGACTTCCATAAATTGCTTGAATCATACCAGTTGTACGATCAATTTTGCTTAATTTATCAAGAATATGTTTTAAATCTTTTTTCACTAAAACATCTGACTTTTCTTTATCACTACGATAAATAGTTTTCTTGATAGGAATTGTAGTTTCACCAATGTGTACTTCAAATGAAATTTCATTTTTCCCATAATGTGGTTCTAAAGTATATTCAACCGTCATAGTATAAAGCTTATCATCTGTTATAGTTTGCTCTCCTCCAACTAAGGTAGCATCTCCTGTAACATAAACTTTAGCTTTAGGAGATAAATATTTTGTCCCTTCAGAACTGGTAGAAACTCCGCTAGCCTCAACTACCGTTGATGATTCAGGCGAACTACTGGATGGTTTTGTCACAGATGCCTCGACAGTTTTAGACTCAGATTGGGGTAATTTAACTGTCAATTCCATCGTTTCTGTTACTTTATCGAGCTTATCATTTTCAATCGATAAAAATTCAAAAACAGGTAATCCACTTATAGAAGTAGCCTTCTTATCAAATTTAGTATAATTCTTAAGTAAATCTATTTTTTCATTATATTCTTTAACTTGATCAGCTGTTAGAACATTGAGTTTCTCCAATTTACTAAATAAAGTTTGGTAATCAGTTGGTTCAATACTAATATCTGTTAGATTTGAACGAATTAAAGTTTGATAAGTTTCAGGCAAATGATTTTCAGTAATCAAACTTTTATTAATCTGATCTACAAGTGTCGCTTTAGCATCCGAAGTAAGGTCCGATTTTAAATCAACATCTTCTTTACCAAAGTAAAAGAGTGATATTTTCTTTTTCTCTGCTTCTAATTCTGTCTTGAGATGTCCAAATTCGGATTTTCTATCTTTTATTTTACCTTGATAATCAACAATAACCTTATGATAATCAACTACTAAATTTTCTAGTTTAGCTTGTTCAGATATTTCCTCAGCTGTACTATTTCCAAATTGATACAATGATTTAAGCACCGAATCATTTAAACCATCTATAATTTTAGAATTTTCTTCATGCTGTTCTTTCAATGTGTTATTGGTTGTTAAGACATTCTTCTCAAATATACCCTTTTGAAAATCAAAATAAGTTTTAACTTCCGTAAGTTGTTTTTCTAATCCGATTCCTGTATTATTTAAAAGACTAACAACAGAATCAGAAAAAGCCTTTTGAGAATCTTCATAAGACGAATTCGTTTTCTGTAGATTTGAAGCCAAGTCCAAAGTGCTTAACATAGACTGACTTGCTTCGTTTGACGGGCCATAGATATATTGAGAAATTTTTGTATGCGTGCCAGATTGTTCATTTACAATATTATCAACATTTCTTTTAGCATCATCTAGGTTGTTGATAACACTCGAAAAATACATTTTTATAACATTTTGGTTAATAGTATTAAGGTATTCGCCTACTCGTAACTCAACATTCTTAGATTTAACTGGATCTAAATTTGATTTCGTTTTATATGTTATCTTTGCTCTATCAGGATTAAAACTTTCCAGTTGAGCTATTTTTTCTGAAAACTGTTGTTCGATATAAACAATTACATCAACCGACCCATTTTCAAATCGATTTTCAGCAACATTACGAGTCATGACAGTCCATTGATTTGTATTCTCTTTTGATAATAAATTTGTGAAATCATTTCCTAGATTATAGGCGTTGCCATTTAATACGCCTCCAGCATCTTCATTTACCAGAGCAATATTCAATTTACGATCGTTAACCTTATTTGTTACAGAAATCTCTTGATTCTTTAAATAAATAAATGTTGCTCCTGAACCAACCAACAAAGTTACAAAAACACTACTACCTATAATTATTTTTTTCATAGCTAACCTCTCTCATTTATCCCTTTATTATACCACGAATACTAGAGTCAGGCAAGGAGAGTTTATAATCTTTATTCTATTAATAAAACTTACCAATTCGTAACTTGCTTATGCACCGACCTATATACTAAATTTTAGGTGTTTCATTTTCTCACCATATAGAAAATCCTAGAATAAAATCCTAGGATTTGTATGTCATTTTTTGAAGTCTTCTACGATGAAGTGGTCATAGGTGATTTTTGAGACTTCCTCATCATAACGACTCAAAAAAATCTTGAAATCTACGATCGATGTAACCAAAGAATAGAACTTCATCTATATCCTCTTTGTTAAAGAAGATAATGTTTTGATTCATAAGTCCTAGTGGAAGACTGACAGCTCCAAAGTCAAAATAACCTTGCTTGCCGTCCTTTTCAGTAACTGGACAATGATTAACAATCATGACAGGCTCTACACCTTCTCGCACTCGAACAACACTTCCAATCGGTAAAGCCGTACGTTCTGACATCACTTTTCTCCTTCTAAATATTTTTTCGCGTCCTGAACATAAAAGAGTTCTGGATTTTCATGGGCTATGCTTTCAAACAAACTACGAGTACGAGCTTCGTCTCCTTTTAATTGGGCATTGAGAGCTCCGTAATACGAAAACATGATTCGAGCTAACTTATTTTCGGGTTCTGTGGTATCGAAGTAGTCATTCACTTCTTGATTAAACACAATATCTTTTATGGCTTGAGTTTGGGCGATTAGTTTAGCTTTCCCATCTTTCGAATCTGGCGCCTTGGACAATTGTTCCTCAAAGAAAGCAATATCTTGCGCATCTTGAAGATGGATGGAAACTTTTAATAGTTCATAGGTTGATATTAAAAATGTATAGTCTCTTAATCTACCCCAAATTTTTTTCAAATTATACTTGGACATATTTTCCTTGGCAGATTGAAAATCTCCTTTTAGATAAGCTACTTGGCCTTGGATAAATTGGTAATACTCACGATATGTTGCCCTAAAGGGCTTAATAGACTTTTCTGATTGAACCCTGAACATGTCTACATAGAGCTTAAGATTAATAGCATCGTTTAACATTAGATAAATAACTTTGTTTAGGACAAAACGTAGATATAAACTCCAGATAGCTACAAACAACATCAGTAAAGCAAGTATTAACCCCCACCTTTTTGTTTCAGGTTGGTGTTCTAAAAAAACTCCTACTGCTCCAATAGCTAGTGCTACAGCTGAACTAATTAGAATAACAGTCTCTATTTGTAAAAGAGTGTTTTCTGTCGCCCTACTTACTATTTTTTCAACTAATTTCATATGTTACTCTCTTATTTCTCGACTCCTAAATATTTCTTCGCTTCCTGTACATAGAAAAGCTCTGGATTTTCATGGGCGATGCTTTCAAACAAACTACGGGCACGTTCTTCATCTCCTTTTAATTGAGCGTTGAGGGCTCCGTAATAAGAAAACATGATTCGAGCTAATCGATTTTCTGGTTCAGCAGTGTCGAAGTAGTCATTCACTTCTTTATTGAACACAATATCTTTTATGGCTTGGGCTTGAGCAACGAGTTTAGCCTTACCATCTTTCAAATCTGGCGCCTTGGACAACTGTTCCTCAAAGAAAGCAATATCTTGCGCATCTTGAAGATGGATGGAAACCAACAATTGACCATAAGTTAATCTTAGGAATATGTCTGTACTAAATCTCTTCCAAACTTTTTTTAAATTAATTTTTTCAAAATTTTCTTTTGCAGCTTGAAAATCTCCTTTCAAATAAGTCACTTGTCCCTTAACAAAATGGAAATTTTCTTGGTACGTTGCTCTATAGGGCTTAATAGATTTTTCAGATTGAACCCTAAACATGTCTTCATAGAGTTTAAGATTAATAGCATCGTTTAACATTAGATAAACAACTTTGCTAGATATAAATCTTAAATAAAATACAAAGACGAGAGCTAAAAAGTCAATAACTAATAATATGAGTCCCAATATTTTCAAATTACTTTGAAATACTAAAAATACTGCCATCACATCAACAGCCAAGACTAAAAATAAGCAAATTAGAATAGTCCTATCAAGTTGTAGAAGAGTGTTTTCTGTCGCCCTACTTACTTTTTTTTCTACTAATTTCATATGTTACTCCCCTTTATTATTAAAAATAGATATTCCAATAAGGATGCTAGTTAATCCTCCTAGTAATTTTGCAGTTAGCACAGCTCCCGCAGCAGCGATAGCTGAAGGAACAACCATTACAGCAACAGCAACAGCTCCTATTGCGAGGGTCGTTGTCACCACAGACTCAACCGGATGCTCTGCGACATAGTCAAATGTCCTTTGGAGATGATCTACCTTCCTCACCCCTGTTTCAGTGGTCGTTTTAACTGTTGCGTAATCTTGTTTGACCTGGTTATGTTCCTTCACATAAGTCACGCGGTAGCCATCCTCTGACTTAGTTCCAACCTCAAGAGAGCGATTCTTATAGCCAAAGCCAATGGAAAGGTTGGGCGCAAGTTTGCTATAGCTTGAACTAATTTTGTCTGCTAGACTGAACTCACCCGTTATAGAATACTCCTTCAGCCCTATCTTCGTCTTATAATTAGGCTTTTCATCTAGGAAATCTGTACTCAGTCCCCCTACGCTATACTCTCCTTCTTGACTTAACTTACCATCTTTATATTTAGTGTTAAAAGTGATGGCACTTTCCCCTTTAAAGTGCCCTTTTATCTGGATTTTACTCTTGAGATAGTGCTAACCATCGTCATATACTGTGATCTCCTTCTCAAACGTAACTTCATTCCCTTTCAAGAAATCAATCAGCTCCTGAGGCTTCTTACCGCCATCCCATGGGAGGCAAGAGAGATCGTTCTACCTAAGGTCTGTAGTTCCTGCTCACTCATCTGACTCAAGTCAAAGGCTGTTTCTGGATTATAATGTCGAATATAACGGATTAGTTCTTCGTGCAGAGTTTTAGAATTCTCGATCTGTTGATCCCGTAACTTCGTGTCCTTAAAAATTGCAAGGGCTTCCACATTATGATAAGGGTCTGTCATGCCAACAGCTTTGCGAGACCGACTCAAACCACTTGCAATTGTGGATAAAGTAGTGGTCACACCGCTCCCCAACAATTCACTATTAAATGATTCCATCCGACTTTCAGTTGTACGAAGAGATTGCAGGGCTTCTTCCTTATGGCTTTTGATATCTGCGGAAGAAGGATTGCTGATGCCAACCATGCCTCCAATTGCAGAGTAAGCTATTGTCAGGTCTGGATGGGCAAATTTCACCAGTGACCATTCTACTTAATCTTCATTATAACATTTTCTCACCATATAGAAAATCCTAGAATGGAATCCTAGGATTTGTATGTCATTTTTTGAAGTCTTCTACGATGAAGTGGTCATAGGTGATTTTTGAGACTTCCTTCTTTTTGGATTCTACCAACTTTTAATCTTTTTTAGCTCGTATCCCTACCATGATATCTGTATATAAAACATCATTTATCTTACTTGAAATATAAAATACGGGTGTAGATTCTTCTAAGTCATTGTCGATCAATAAATTGGTTAAGCCGTATATAGCCTTATCAAAGTCAACAGCTTCCTCTCCAGTAACTCGTACTCCTGCCATTTGAGGAACTAAAAAATAACTGTTATAAGCTGTCCCTTCAAGCAATTCATTCTCTCCTAGAAAATCCTCATGAACGGGAAGATAAACTGTGATGTTGTATGTCCCATCATCCAACTCTCCGATATGAGGACATGAGTAAAATGGATTGCTTTTAGGTGTATATCCAGCTGCTACGGCTGTTTGAACCATATCTTGAAAGGCTACTGCAATTTCATCACCAGTAATGTTGTAATCGGCACTTAAGACATTACTCATCATTAATGATTGATTCATACCATATGTAATTTCTGCCATTTTACTTCTCCACTGGGATAATCAAATCCACAAACAAATCATCATAAACAGGTATCAACACTAGGTATAACTTATCTTGCAATTCCCAACCATGATCACGAATATAAGCTTTCATCTCCTCAATTGTTTCATCCAAGCTACCATCAAATAGAACCCGCTTGCTAATTCCTTCTATATCTAGAGATGCCTGATAATCCAGTTGACTTGTTGGCTCTGCTTCAGATATAACTGGAATATAGACTCCCACATCTTGCTTTTCTTCGTTAAATTGAGTTGGAGTCATTTCAAAAATGGTCGGACCATCTTTATAAATACCATCAGTATAGGGAAGGAGTTCTGTATGAACAAATAACTCCAATAGTTCGTCCGCTTGAATCTGGACCTGGTCTGTCATCAAATGTTCCATATGAATCTGGATTTCTTTAATCATCTTTAGTTACCTTTCTACTAAATCTATCTCTGTCAAATTCTCTGTTTGAAATCATATCTGGGTTTACTTTTATATGCTTGATTGAAGTCTCTTCCTCAACATCATGACGGTGTTGGTAGGCGTAGATAATATAAAACCATGTTCGGTATAAATAAGGCCCCATGATCATAAAGAATAAGGACATTCCCCATCCCCAAAAATATTCATATCCAATGATAGCTAAAAAAACACAGCAAAGAGATAAAAACATGGGAGGACCAAATAAAAAATTATAGACATTTTTGACGGCCTTATCTGATAAAATTTCTTCAGAGTCTAAGTCAACCATCCAACTCATAACAATATTCATAATAATGGAAAAGATAAGAGGAAGGAAAATTTTTAAACCAATAAAACTATAGTCACCGCTCATAGCACTAAAGCTCAAAATTGCATAAACATGACCAGTCAGATACATGAGATAGGACCCAAAACTCGTTAAGATCCCTCGCTTAAGATCTAGTAAAAATACTAGATTTAAAACCCAAACAACAATCCCTGTAATAAGCAACCCTTGATATAAGTCCTCATTTTTTAGAACCTCTAACCCTCCTGCCATAAACATAAAAAAGGCTATAGGATACAAAATAAAAATCCCATTTAATACGCCCCACAGAGGGACAGGACCATGAATCCCCTTTCTTTGAAATTCAAACGATTTTATAATTCGTTCCAGTATCATTTAAACCATCCTCTCATGCCTTTGATCAGGCTATTGGCACCTTTTTTTAGATTATCAGTGACATTAAACTTTTTATCAATCCAGTTCAAACCAGCTACAGCACCTGCCGATGCTAAAATAGCTGCGCCTCCAGCTAACCAAGCGGGAGCTGTAGCTGTAGCAACCAAACCAACGAAAGCTGCACCTAGACTCGCTGCGGCAGTTGCCGCAACAGTTGTTCCAGCTGCCTTGGCCGCATCTATTACAAAACCTGTCGTCACACTTGCCTTAACTTCATTTCCCCTTAGTCCTTGACGTTTGGCCTCTTTTTCATTTTCGCTGATTTTTGAGAAAGTATCAACTACATCTAAAGCAACACCAACAACCGCTGCTCCTTTTAAAAACTTACCAAACTTAGTAGCTGATTTAACATTTTTTAGTCCTTCTTTAGCAGACTCAACTAAGCCTTTTCCTCCACCAGCTTTACTAGATTTCCAGACATTTTTTAAAGCGCCTTTAAAAGTCACTTCTTTGATGAATTCTTCTTTTAACAAACTATTTGTTGTTTTTACTAGACTTCCTCCAACTTTAAAGATTTTGTGGACCATCTTAGTATTTTCATCAAAAGTAGCTAGAACATTCCTTAATCCCTCATTATAACGTGTATTACCAAGCTTCGCAAATAAAGACTCAAACGCTTTAGTAGGCTTACCACTACTATAAAGAGCTATAGCATAGGATTTATTCTGATTAAGTTTCTTATTAAGCTTCAAAAATTCATCTAATTTATTCCAAAATAAAGTCGTATTCTTGTAAACAATTACATTTCCGAATCTATCTTTCTTAAAACGATAAGCAGCATATAAAGCTGGCAAAATAGATTTTAAATGTTTTTTATAGTCCTTACTATTTTTATATAAATCACTCTTTGTGACATTTTTATAAACATTAAATAATGAATCTATTAAGTTCTCATTTTCGGCCACCGTCCCACTATACTTAGACTCGGCAAGCTGTTTTGCGAGAGCATTTTGGTACTTCACAGCTTTGGAGTTGCTATGGATAGCTGAGTGTATCTCTGAAACTGAGTTTTTAAACTGAGTTCGATTATAATAATTTCTCGATACGCGGTCCCCATATGGAAGAGGAGCATAACCTGATAGGGTAGCGATTTCACTATTTTGCATATCTATAAGGTCAAAAGTATCTGTCTTTAAAAGAACACTATTAAAAGCTTCCATGTTCTTTATGGTATCATCTAAACTCTTGACTGCTTGATTGTAGCTTGTATTTACACTATCCAAACTAGGATTCGTTAACGTTAGGATATCACTTATCCCTGAATAGATATTTTTCGTCTTACTGGAACTGCTCTTTAGTCCCTCAATCGGATCTTTCATCCGTTGCTTGATGCGTTCTAGGTATTCTGTCTTAATAATGGCACTGTTGTCAGTCTCTGACACCGTGTCTTGAAAGAGCTTCACAAGTCCATCATAGCGACCGACAATGCTATCTAGGGCATTGACATAGTTATCAACCTTCAGTTACATTACTAAATATTTTCGGAATAACCTACCAATAATTCTAAATATTCTAATCCGTTTTTGGGAACCACGTGATAAAAAGGGGTTACCATCTCCAATTCATTTTCTTCCAATGCTATTATTAATTTTGCATATTCTATTTCTGTCAAAGTCTTAAGGTCTCCTTTAATAATCGTTTTTAATAAATTGCTAATTTCAAAATAAGTTGAAAAATTATAACCTTTTAAACTAAATAAATCGTTGGATATAGGCATAAATAACTCAATTTCTATTACTTCATTTAACGGAACGTTATTCAAACTGTAAAAGAACGGGCCTTTTAATTGATAGCCCGCTTCTACAATTCCTTTTATAAACTGCTCCAAATGCTCTTCCATCTCACTGTAATGAAATGATAGTCTCTGTCTAACCACATTTTGAAAAGCAATTTTATTAACTTTGACAACATTTTCTGGTAGTTTCATCAATCTTTTTCAACCTCACAATACATGTCAATTACATAGTCTCCATAAAGATCCAATACGACATGAATAATATTTACTAATTTAAATCCTAACTTTGAAATTTCTTTTTCGATTTCTTCATATGGGATTGGCTCTTCTTGATTATAATGACGATAATAAAAATCGGTTGTAAAATTTAATGATTCCTGAAAGAAAATACCCGAAGTATTTTCTCCCTTTATCTCAAGTTTATTCCCAACTGTTGTAAATACAAGAACATCTTGTTCAGCTTTTTTGGGATTATAAGCATAAAACATTGGTCCATCTGCATAAAATCCGTTTTGTATCATTTGTATTTTAAATTCCTTCGAATCTGAGATCAAACGATCAAAGAAAGTGGCTGAGGGAGTTAATTCCAATCTAAAACCAATTAAATTTGTAAGACTTAATTCTCTTTTTTTAAAATTCATTTTTTCTTTCCTTTTTTGAATCCAGTTTTTAATCTTTTCATCATAGATAGAATAAAGCTCCCCAAAATATCCAGTCCTATTGAGATTATAAATATTCTCCCAAACCAAATAAGCCAAAGGGGGGTGTATGAACTAGGACTAAAATAGCCTATATTATACATAATACCTAGAAATATTGAACAAAACAAAATCTCAAGGAAAATTCTAATCTTTGCTTTCTTCAAACTGAAATCCTTAAATAAATTTCGAAAAGTCTCTTTTTTCTTAGGTACATCTTCCCAATACTCCTTGCTTTGAGTTTTTAGATATAAAAGATAGGCGACTTCTGTGATCAGTTGGGAGAAGCCATAGCTAAAAAGTACAGCTGTTAGAATTCCTAAAACTAGCGCAAACTTACCAGAAAGAACACCGCCTAGCATGGAAACTGTAAAAATAATGAGAAGAGAATTATTATTGTGGGCACTAGATTTCGCAAAATAATTACCCATTGTTCTATTGGTAGAAAAACCTTTTTTTAACTCTCTTTTTAGCCAAAAATAGTGATAAACAAAACCAACAACTGTACAGATTAACAAAAAAGGAATGGTGTATAATGAACGTTCGTTATATTCTTGCAAATTAGTCCCTGAATAAACAAGAATAATATAAGATATAAGTATCAAAGATAAAAAAATACCTATATAAGATAAAAGTAATAATATGGTTGATAAAATCTGTCTACGATAAATAAATGTCATTCCTAGCGGAATAAAAGTTGCCACGACAAGATAAATAACATAAATCAAAACAAAATCAAAAAAATAATTTTCCAAAGGATTTATTCCGTAGCCTTTAACAAAATAAAAATATTGGAAAAGCAGAAACAATGCCGAAGCGAAAGCTCCTGTGAACGAAATAACCATCATACTTGCAGATGCGCGAGTATTCGCTAAGCTTTTAAAATATGCTTTATTTAATTCTTCAACTTCTTTCACTGTTTTTTCTTCCATATTAACCTCCAAACATAGAACTTACTACATTACCTATACTATTTCCTATACTATCTCCTATACCCTTCCCAAAATCTTTTATCGCATCAACTGCACTCTTACCAACAAATGGTAACTTAACATGATTTAGAGCATAATTGATAGCAATCCCTGCACCCGCTCCTATTACTGTTCCTAAAGGAGGTAAGAAGGCCGAACCAATGGCAGCACCCAATCCAGCAGCTGCAGCACCGGAGCCAATATCAACGGCTGAATCAATCGTAAAGTCCCGCGCTTCTTTGGCCGAGATACCATCAGACATATCCACATTCTCCCTAAAATTATTATAGATATTTATAGCTGTTAAAATTCCTCCAGCTAATTTAAATGCCTTACCAACTTTCCCTACTTCTTTCCACCCTTTAAAATCATTTAGTGGATTAACAGACTCTTTGAAACCGCTCCATCCTGCTTTACCCATTTCTTTCATACGAGCAACACCTTGCAAATTACCTGAATAGTGGTAATTTTCTAGATCAATTCCTGAAGCATTTTGGAAATTGCGACCATGCCTGTATAAATTGTTAGTAGAAGATTTGAAAATAAACTTATTGCCCCATCTCATTCTTCCTTGGCTATCCATTGTTATTTTTATACCATTAAGAAAAATATTTGCTCCTCGATAGGTAACGATAGCTTCCCCCATTGATTTAATATAATCGGCAACATCTTCTGCTTCAGGAGGAGTTAGATTAAAAAATTCACTAATTTTTGATACAGAAATTTCTTTTTGCTGTTCTGAGATTATCGTCCCACTATACTTAGACTCGGCAAACTGTTTTGCGAGAGCATTTTGGTACTTCACAGCTTTGGAGTTGCTATGGATAGCTGAGTGTATCTCTGAAACTGAGTTTTTAAACTGAGGTCGACTATAATAATTTCTCGATACGCGGTCCCCATATGGAAGAGAGGCATAACCTGATAGGGTAGCGATTTCACTATTTTGCATATCTATAAGGTCAAAAGTATCTGTCTTTAAAAGAACACTATTAAAAGCCTCCATGTTCTTTATGGTATCATCTAAACTCTTTACTGCTTGATTATAGCTCGTATTCACACTATCCAAACTAGGATTCGTTAACGTCAGGATATCACTTATCCCTGCATAGATATTTTGTGTCTTACTGGAACTACTCTTTAATCCCTCGATCGGATCTTTCATGCGTTGCTTGATACGTTCTAGGTATTCTGTCTTAATAATGGCACTGTTGTCGGTCTCTGACACCGTGTCTTGAAAGAGCTTCACAAGTCCATCATAACGACCGACAATGCTATCTAGGGCATTGACATAGTTATCAACCAGTGGTATCTGATAGTTGGTCACCTTCTGGTTAATGGCATCCTTCACTGCCCCTTTGAGGCTATCAGTTGAAACGACCTCTGATAGACGACTTCTCGAAACAGATAGCTGTTCCTTGATACTATTTACCGAAATAACTAACAACTCTTTTTGAACTCGAACTTCGGATACATCCATTCTACTTAATCTTCATTATAACATTTTCTCACCATATAGAAAATCCTAGAATAGAATCCTAGGATTTGTATGTCATTTTTTGAAGTCTTCTATGGTGAAATAGTCATAGGTGATTTTTGAAACTTCCTCATCATAACGACTCAAAAAGTCTTGAAATCGACGATCAATATAGCCAAAGAATAGAACCTCCTCTATATCCTCTTTGTTAAAGAAGATAATGTTTTGATTAATAAGCCCTAGTGGAAGACTGACCGCTCCAAAATCAAAAAAACCTTGCTTGCCGTCCTTTTCAGTTTATCAAAACACCTCATACTACTCCTTCATTATTTATTTTTTTAGTAACGAAAGTTTTCACAAGCTGTTAATAAAAACCAGACCTATTTATCGCTAGAAATGAACTCTTCTAATCTTGTGATAAACTCTTTCTCAAACTCTGTTACGTGAGCTTTAAATAACACCTGATCAATTTTCTCAGCATCAAACAAATACATTGACTGAGAATCTTCAAACCCTTGAGGGTTTAGGACCCCAGAATAATCAAAAACTTTCCCTTCACTATTCTGTTGATAACGCCCGACAATCATAATAGGTTGAGTCCCATTCTTTAATAAAACAGTTGTTCCCAGTGGCAACCAATTTTTATTCATCTCTATTTCTCCAATTCTTTATTATATTATAAATAAAATGTATCAGTAGTACTACTAAAAATAAGAATAAAGGTCGTAATGATACCCAGCTTACACCTATAACAAGGAAGGCTGATAAAAAACAAATAATAGACGCCTCTATCTTGGAAGGTCTTCTAGCCTCTGGAAGCATATCTAAATGCTCCTGCGTTATAGATGAGCGATCAGTGAATTGATAAAAGAAACGATATCTTGCAGATAAAGAATCAATATCTAAAAAGTCATATCCCCTAATATAATCAACTACAAACAACATCAGTAAATTATCAATTTCGTCAATATTTTCAGTATAGAGAGAAAAATTTCTCTTTCCAGCAATGGCAATATTACTTGCAGCATAAACGGCAATCGGAATGCCATCTTTTGTGACAGGTAGAATATCTCCTTTACTACCTGAACTTACACACGTCATTTCATAGTTATTTAAATTGGATTGAAAAACTCCATGCCAGTATGCTTGTTCCCATAAGTGACCAAATATTTCTTCTTCAGAATAAATCAAATCCTTATTTAACCCTCTAGCGACTATTCTTTTCTTTGGAGAAATGAATTCTGATTCTTTCAAGACAAGAATTTCTAAATCTGTTGCATATAGACGGTATCCTGCCTCTTCTTGAACGATTTCAATCCTTTCAGTCCAATGTTCTTCATCAGGTAGTTTTGACTGAAGAATTAATCCCTCTGAGTTTCCCCGTAATTGTAATTGTATTTCCATGTTTTACCACCCTATTGATAAGCCCAAGCCAAATGGTCCTAGTTTCATTTTTGCCTCTGCTTTTTCAGTTGTTACTCCCACTTTTGCCCTAGCAGAAACACCCACTCCGGCAGAAGCACTTACATCAATCGTAAGACCAAATATTTTAAATCCAGCTTTAGCTTCTCCTTCTACAATATAAGCATCAGCTCCCGCCTCTAATTGGACTCCTCCCTTTAGTTTTCCTTCCCTATTAGTAAAAAAACCAATTTCTCCGCTTGCATCTGCCGAAGCTGTATATGCAGAGCCAGAAAGTTTTGCATGGATATCGTTACTATCATCTCCCCAGCGAGCATGCCCTTCCGCCTCAGCGCCAGTAATTTTAGCTTTAGCTTTAGCTCCAATGCCATATTTTTGAGAATTTTTTTTATTTTTTGAGACATCTTTCTTACCTTCTTTAGCAGAAGCTAATGATTTGATTACACCAGCAGAAACATCTGCCTTAAGTACCGAAACTTCTCCGCCTAAATTCGTATCACCTGCAGTAGTTTTCCCAGCATAAGCTTCAAATCCCATATCTAAATCAGAAAAATCATCATCAACCACAACTCCCGGTGGAAGCTTCTTAACTTTTTCTCCGCTATACTTAGACTCAGCTAATCGTTTGGCTAAATCATTCTGTAACTCGACTTTCTTTCCTCCACTATGCACGGCCTTAGTATATTCTGCAACATCGTTTTTAAAACTTGTACTACGATAATAAGTTCTTGCCGCGTATTCGGTAAATGGAGTACTTGAATGAAGGGCGAGAAACTTTAATTGCTTATTTTGAACATTTATCAAATCTGTAAAGCTACTATCTCCAACAAGTTGATTAAAAGTTTCCATATTCTTTATGGTATCATCTAAACTCTTGACTGCTTGATTATAGCTCGTATTCACACTATCCAAGCTTGGATTCGTTAACGTTAGGATATCACTTATCCCTGCATAGATATTTTTCGTCTTACTGGAACTGCTCTTCAATCCCTCGATCGGATCTTTCATCCGTTGCTTGATGCGTTCTAGGTATTCTGTCTTAATAATGGCACTGTTGTCGGTCTCTGACACCGTGTCTTGGAAGAGCTTCACAAGTCCATCATAGCGACTGACAATGCTATCTAGGGCATTGACATAGTTATCAACCAGTGGTATCTGATAGTTGGTCACCTTCTGGTTAATGGCATCCTTCACTGCTCCTTTGAGGCTATCGGTTGAAACGACCTCTGATAGACGGCTTCTCGAAACAGACAGCTGTTCCTTGATACTATTTACCGAAATAACTAACAACTCTTTTTGAACTCGAACTTCGGATACATCAATCTTCATTCACTTCCTCCTCTGCGTAAACACTGGAAATCAATCCTGCGTCTAGATAGTCCTTACGCAGAGCTTCTTGGCAGTAGTGTTCATCCACGGTATCCGAATACCCTTCTGATACTACTCTCTTAATCAAGAGATTGCTTAAAAACAAGGGTGAAGTGTCAAAGCGTAATCCAAATGGATAGCCATGACCGATGTAGTCCACATAATGGCCATTTGCCAAATCAACTCGACGACCTGAAAGAACTAGAAAAAAGTCCATCTGCTCGCTTTCAAATGACTCAACCAAGTCCTTAGGAAGAAGTTCACGATCAAGTTCGACAACACTACCTAAAGGATAGATACGACTTAAACAGAGATCCACATAGGAAGCATACTGGATAAAAAGCGAACGAGGTAAGGTGACTTCTTCTTGGAGACGCCGAATTCGCACGAGTTCTTTTTCATAGAAAAACTCCAACGGCGCACCTATCATTGGATGATAATGATAACTAGGTTCGTCATTCATAAAAGCTATATAACAGGCTCTAAAAACATCTGGATGTCCTGATAAGGTCATCGCTACCGCTGTCAATACTTCCTGATACTTTTCAGATAGATTACATCAGTGACCAGTCTACTTAATCTTCATTATAACATTTTCTCATCATATAGAAAATCCTAGAATGGAATCCTAGGATTTGTATGTCATTTTTTGAAGTCTTCTATGGTGAAGTGGTCATAGGTGATTTTTGAAACTTCCTCATCATAACGACTCAAAAAGTCTTGAAATCTACGATCGATGTAGCCAAAGAATAGAACCTCATCTATATCCTCCTTGTTAAAGAAGATAATGTTTTGATTAATGAGTCCTAGTGGAAGACTGACAGCTCCAAAATCAAAATAACCTTGCTTACCGTCCTTTTCAGTAACTGGACAATGATTAACAATCATGACAGGCTCCACACCTTCTCTCATTCGAACAACACTTCCAATCGGTAAAGCCGTACGTTCTGACATCAGTTTTCTCCTTCTAAATATTTCTGAGCTTCCTGAACATAAAAGAGTTCTGGATTTTCATGGGCGATGCTTTCAAACAAACTACGAGTACGAGCTTCATCTCCTTTTAATTGGGCGTTGAGAGCTCCATAATAAGAAAACATGATTCGAGCTAATTTATTTTCGGGTTCAGTGGTATCGAAATAGTCATTTGATATTTTATTTAAAACAAGATCCTCTATAGCTTTTACTATGTTTATTGCATTCGTCTGCCTAGTAACCTGAGAATTTGTTCGAGCTTTTAATGTAGCTAACATATCAATTTGGTTCGAAATTTCTTCTGTTTTATCAGCATGGATTAGAGAAAGAATCTTAAAGTAAGCTGTGGACAATTGGATCTCAAATTTCTTATTAAAATTTTTATCCTCAAAATTTATTCGTTCCAAATTATCAAGTGTTTCTTCAAACTTTCCTTGGTAATATGACGCTTGGGCAATAGCTAGTAAACAATTTGCATTATTAAACAGTTGTTGAGACTTGACTGAGTGTTCAGCCACATAACGATAATAACTTATGTGCTTGTCGAAATTAATATCCGTCAAAAAGATATTATCTACAGCTAATTTAACCAGTTTATTATTTAATGAAAGCAGTGTCTCAAACCCAAAACATACTACCGTATAAGTAATGAATTTCATAAAATTCATTTCCCCACCTTTAAATAATTCAACAACCATGCCTATAAATGCTAGACAAACTATAGGAAATAAGCAAATGTATACTATTTTTGTCAAATTATATAATTTTGGAATTTCAAATCCAGATATTTTCAACGAATAGTTATTTAATATTTCTTTCATCATTATCCTCCATTGTAGAACTTAAATATAAAAAGGCGCTCGCTATTACTGGAGCCGCTATCGAGGCTCCAAATCCAAATGTAGATGCACTAACTGTAACACCATAAATTAAAGCACCCATAACAAAAACTGTAGCAACTACTACTTTCCCCGCTTTTAATATCTGTTCTCCATGATCCACACTTCTCACCCCTGTTTCAGTGGTCGTCTTAACTGTCGCATAGTCTTGTTTGACCTGGTTATGTTCTTTAACATAGGAAACACGATAACCATTCTCTGACTTAGTTCCAACCTCAAGAGAGCGATTCTTATAGCCAAAGCCAATAGAAAGGTTGGGTGCGAGTCTCCCGTAGCTTGAACTAATCTTGTCTGCTAGACTGAACTCACCCGTTATAGAATAGTCCTTTAGCCCTATCTTCGTCTTATAATTGGCTTTTTCATCTAGGAAATCTGTACTCAAACCTCCAACGCTATACTCTCCTTCTTGACTTAACTTACCATCTTTATATTTAGTGTTAAAAGTGATGGCACTTTCCCCTTTAAAGTGCCCTTTTATCTGGATTTTACTCTTGAGATAGTGCTGACCATCGTCATATACTGTTATCTCCTTCTCAAACGTAACTTCATTCCCTTTCAAGAAATCAATCAGTTCCTGAGGTTTCTTACCGCCATTCCCATGGGAAGCAAGAGAGATCGTTCTACCCAAGGTCTGTAGTTCCTGCTCACTCATCTGGCTCAAGTCAAAGGCTGTTTCTGGATTATAATGTCGAATATAACGGATTAGTTCTTCGTGCAGAGTTTTAGAATTCTCAATCTGTTGATCCCGTAACTTCGTGTCCTGAAAAATCGCAAGGGCTTCCACATTATGATAAGGGTCTGTCATGCCAACAGCTTTGCGAGACCGACTCAAACCACTTGCAATCGTGGAGAGGGTAGTGGTTACACCGCTCCCCAACAGTTCACCATTAAATGATTCCATCCGACTTTCAGTTGTACGAAGAGATTGCAGGGCTTCTTCCTTATGGCTTTTGATATCTGCGGAAGAAGGATTGCTGATGCCAACTATACCTCCAATTGCAGAGTAAGCTATTGTAAGGTCTGGATGGGCAATCAAGTTCAAAATCTCTTGAGTCGGTTGTTCCACAGCTCTTTTTAAACCGGAAAATTCTGACGTATCAATGACAGCAGCAGGACTATGCTCATCAACCAACTCCTGAAAGCGTAACATCAGCCGATCCCACTCATTATATAAACCATTGGCTAAATCACGGTAACTAAATAATAAAGGCAGGTTATAATTACTCAGCTCTGCATTAATCGCATCTTTGGTGGCAGAACGAAAACTTTCCGTGCCAATCAACTCTCGAGTACCTTGAAGCGCTGCTAAAATCTTATCTTCAAATCCACTTTTTGAACGATAAAGTCCCTCGCGCGCTATCAATAATTCAGAATACTTATATTTCATTGGCTAGCCTCCATTTGATAATTGTGAAAAGTATAAGAATCCAGATCCTTTGCAAGTAGTTGGCGACGTAGGTTTAAGACATGTTGTTCCTGAATATCATTCTTCTCTAGCCCCCTAAAAAGGACGGATGCAATCATGTCATCGGATATAACTAAGGTTTCTTGATTTGGAATCAAACCTTTTGGCCAAAAATATCCTGTGTAATCTAGATAAAATTTGTTTTCAATTGATACCCGTTGCCCTGTAATTAATACATAGATAGGCATTTCTTCAATAAAATCCTCAAGAGCATCTTTGGGTAACTTTTCTCTATTTATTTGAATAACACTACCTAATGGCAGAATTTCTGTATAAATTTTATCAATTAATCCAAGTAAACGCACAAACTCAGATGTGGAAAAAAGCTGAGTTTCTCCAAGACGAGTGATAATAACCTCTCCCTTATTGAAGCGAAAATCAATACTCGCTCCAATTGTTGGATTGTACTCATAACTCATATCACTCTGAGACAAATTTAAAACTAATGTTCTAAATAAATCCGGTCTATAAATAATAGCTTTGGCGATTTGATCGATGAGTGAATTTGGCTTAAAACCAAGATAGGACTCTGTAAAATACTGCGCCCATAACATCTCTTGTGAAATCATCTTATCCTCCTCTAAAACCTGCAGCCCCAGCAGCATCATCAGACACTTTATTCGCTACAGCCCTAGACATGTTTCGTGTCTGATCTATTGAATTGCTTTTAAATGTTTTTATCGAACTGTTTAACTCATCTATCATCGTATTAATTTTAAGGAAAGGTTGTAAGTCATTCTCGCTCAAGGTAGGTTTTGAAAGATCGGACAAAGCATCAATTGATGAAGAATATGAAACAACATCAACAGACCAAATATTATAATCTAATTTTATTTCTCCCATAACTCTCCCCCTTAATCTTCATTTTGACTTTGAAGATAAATATAAGTATTTAGTGATTGGCTAGCGTAATTCATACCAATTGCTAAATTAGAAGCTTCAGCCGTATAGGTTGAGATTTTTTGGTCAATCAAATCAATATTATTCTGGGTATTCTCCAACCATTGGGAAATCGATCCTTTTAGCGTCTCTATTTTATTATTAAAGTCATCTCTTCTATTTCCAGCAAAATTAGAAGTAGCTTTTGCCTTTATCAAATCGTATTGAGACAATTGTTCTGAAATTGCGCTTTTCTTACTCTGTATTTTACTCTTATTCTGTTTTAGAATACTTATTTTATTTAATATATCTGCTCTTTCACTAGACATTGTTGAAATCTGTTGTCGTAAAGAGTAAATCTCATAACTGTAATCACGAGACATAGCTATATCTCCTTTGTTTTTTATCAACTTATGTTAAAGATTCTATCCATTATCTGTAACCAATCGTAAACGATAACCTATTCTACCCACAAAAAAGTTTGTCTCATCCTCTGCTACAACTGGCTCACTGAAGCTCGTTTGTACTTTTGAAATATTTTGATCTTTGAACCTTGTTCCAACACATCCAGCAGGAACATTGCTCTTTAAGACCTTGTCAACATCTAAGTAGCCTACACTAATAGCTTGTTGTTCTCCCATAAATACAAAATGAATGTGAACTTTTCCGCTATTTCTAACAATCTTTTTAAATACATCCTCGGTTACTTTCATATTTAATAAAGTCCCCAGCATATGCGCTTCTGGGATAAATACGTACATCATTGAAGCCTCTTTACCATTGTGACGGCTTTCAATTTCTCCTTGAATATCGTTAAAGAAACTAGGTATATTATCTCTATCAATAATTTTATCAAATACTTCTGTTTTTTTGTAACTATTGTTGGTATTTAATAATATTTTTTCAATATTTACTAATTTGTTCAGACTTGGAATCAAACTATTTTCACAATATTCCAGTTGTTGCGGAGTATCATATAAGAATTCAAAATACCCATCTCTATCAGGAACAAACCCTTGAGGATCCGTAGTTTCTTTATCAAACCCTATCGGTAATTCACCCCTTGACCACATCTCAAGTACTTTTGGATGATTACTAAAGTGTGTAAGCGTCACTTCACTTGGCAACATTGGGATCGGTTCTGGGCAAACTCCTGTCCAGCTTCTTGCAATCAACTTAACTTCTTCTTCCAAGTTATACAGGCGCTCAATGTCCCCTTCTCCACTTATCGGGAGATAAACCTGAATGGCATACGGAATATCTTCTTTCAACTGGGCACGGCCAAAAATTTCTTGCTGAATTAAAGCATCACGTCCTATAATTTCCTTAGAGGCTCCTTCATCAACTAGGTAAAAGGCCAAGCGCGAGGTAATATTGCTTGACATACTGATTTTAAGGCTATTTGAGCGGAGTGCTGTCAAAATCACATAGCATCCAAGACTCGCTCCCTCACGTAGGAGGCGGTTAATCATACTTTCAATAGCTTCTTCTAGCGGTGTATCTTTTATAGTATCAAAGCCGTCAAAAATAGTAAGAATAGCAGGGAGTTTCTCACCCGATTTTTGTTCGTATTGGGAAAGACTTGCTACATTATAGAGGGCAAACTTCTCCTTGCGAATCTTCAACTCTTGGTCAATACGTTTTAAAAACTTAACCAGTTTTTCTTCTTCATCAAACCTTGTCAAATCAACTACATGAGGTAAATCTTTTAGTGGCAAGAGGCCGTTTGTCCCAAAGTCAAATAAATTGATTTGTACTTGCTCTGGAGTATTCAAACGAGCGAGATTTAACACTAGAGTTTGAAGAGCTAGGGATTTCCCAAAACCAGGTGAACCATAGAAAACTGTATGCCCCATTTTTTCCAAATCAAAATGATAATCCTTTTGACGTTGCTCTGTCGGAATATCCATTCGAGCAAAGGGAACGGCCAATACTTTTTCATCGGTCCAGTGAATATCTGTTTGAGGGGATATGATGGCTGTCTCTAGTGGTTCTAACCACGGTTTATCTGGCAGGTTGAGAGGTACAGTCTTGCTCACTCTTGCTATATAGTTTACAACAGCTGAGAGTTCCGTTATTTCTTCCGCCTGATCAGCAGTATAATTTTCATCCTTAGATAGGTCATCAGATAGCAATTCATATTGTCCCAGGTCATTAATCAACCAAATTCGTTCATCAACAACTTCTTGAACTCCCTCTATTTGCGGGGCATAATGTGCACCACTCCAAGCAGACTGGAACAACTCATAGATTTCGTTATTTCCTACTTGTAAGTAGGCACGCCCTGGTTCAGTAATACTCGCTGCATCTGGTGTTTTGATAATTTCATTTGAATCAGACTCATCTGACACTTTCAAAGCTAGTTTGAAACGAGAGTTTGACCATATTTGATCATTCACGACACCTGATGGCTTTTGTGTAGCAAGAATTAGATGGACCCCAAGCGAACGTCCGATACGGGCTGTCGAAACCAGCTCTGTCATAAATTCTGGTTCATGTTCTTTCAATTCAGCAAACTCATCACTAATCAGGAACAGATGAGGTAATGGTTTGTCTGGATAGCCTGATTTGTCAGTAGATTTTTGCCCTTCCTTATATAATTTAGTGTATCCATTAATATGGTTGACACCAAATTGATTAAATAGTCGTTGGCGTTTTTGTAACTCTGCTTTGATAGAAGCTAAGGCACGCGCACTAGCCGCGCCATCTAAGTTAGTAATAGACCCAAGCATATGTGGTAGATCTTTAAAAAGATTCGCCATCCCACCACCCTTGAAGTCAATCGTAAGAAATCCAACATCCTCTGGACTAAAATTTACAGCCATGGATAATATATACGACTGAAGAATCTCCGATTTACCTGAACCAGTAGTTCCTGCTACAAGACCATGCGGTCCATGTGCACGTTCATGTAAGTTGAGTTCCACCTGGTCATCTTTCCCACGCAATCCTAATGGCACTGCTAACGTTTTAAAAGTATCCGCTTTGGACCATCTAGTCGCAACCTGTAACTCTTCAACTTCTCTGACTTGATAGAGTTCCAAAAAAGTAACGGATTTTGGAATCGTATTCTTCTCTACTTCCATGTGTTTTAGATTTGCTAAAGTACGGATAGAATCTTCATAGCAATCCAACAGTGGGTAGGGAATAAAGGTTTGTGCACTATAGGATCCTTCATCATTAATGATTTGACCTAGATTTTGATTCTTATATTCAATCAAAGTTGTGATAGTTTCTGGCAAAAGACGACGTGCCTCTTTCACCCAAATGACTGTTACACCCAACTCTGTCAAATCCTTGGCTAGATACTCATTCAAACTATGGCCAAGTAAATGGGAGTCATCCATAATCGTTAAGACATAATGAGGTTTAAAGCGTGCATCTTTTTCCCCCATTTCACGTTTGATTTGAGAACGTTTTTGAATGATACGATAAAACGAATTTAGAACAGCATCACGACTTCTGGCATCATGGACAAAACCACGAATATTTCGCTCCTGCATATTAAAATGTGGGAGAAAGCGCCACTCAGACCAATCCTTCTCATATCTCAGTTCTTGAACAAGATTGATAAAATTAACATCTAAGTAGCTATGGAACATTGCCATCTGTAAGAGCATATTATACACAGCTGTCCTAGTTACTTCACTGTTTCCAACAAGACCAACTGTCGCTTCAAAGATATTAACAGTAATTGGAACCTTCTTTTGCAAACTGTAGTCTTGCAAGACTGTTCGAGCAAACTGCGATATTTCATCTTTACTTTGCTCATCAAAATTTGTTTGCAACTCTAGCTGACTTAACTTATCTCCTAATCCTAAGGACACCTGTAAGAAATCTTCATTATAGTCCATCCGCTCATAAATTCTAGAATCATAATCTGCAATCAGTTCAGTAATGGTCGATATTGACGGTTGATTGTAATGTAAAATCTTAGTTTCTTCTTTGTAGTATCTTTCTAAGTCGGATACTTGTTTTAATAAATATGCTTCGTAGTCTTGAATACGATTTTTTTCCTGCTCTTTGGTATCCTTTCTCTCCTCAAAATACTGACTCATAGTTGTCGCTGCAGTCAGGAGACTAAAACCACCCATCCCTAGCATCATTACAGGATTCCCTTTCGTCCAAATTGAACTAAATGCAGTTAAAGTAAACATCCCTAAAGCTGGAACAATTGCTCGAATGAGCGAGTTTTTAGGTGGTTTTATCGGCTGTGGAGGTTGATTGATAATGATTTTCCCACTATGGATAATCGGGTTAACTCTTGGACTCCTTCTATACTCTGGAAAATCCAACGGATATTCATTATTTTTTTCTTGTATCAGAATTTGACTCTTATTCAATTGTGGTTCTTCAAAAAGACATCCAATCTTCCACTGGTTCTTTCTTTTTTCTATAAAATAGTTAGAAACCTTCATTCGGTTTCCCACTTCAAACGGATAAAGCCCTTCCTCTTTGATAAGACGGTTATTTAGATAAACCGGAGATTCCCCAAGTGTAACCTGTACTTGATTATTTGAGAAAAAAAGTTGGTTTGAAATTGACCAACTAATGTCAGCTGATTCTTTCTTGCTACAAATAAATCGTTGTGGCGGAAAAATATAAGTGACAAAAATATCCTCTTCAGGAACCAATAAGGTTACAGTTTCTTTATCAAAGGTAGATTTTCCTCTTTCTAATTCCTTACCGTTTCGATAGACTCTTCTGCCTTCTACTGTATACTCGTTAGTACCTACTCTTACCTCTTGTCCTTCAAACAAATCAATTTTTTCCAATTTTTCTTGTTCAATCAACAAGGTATAAATAGGTTTATGAAGTTCTCCTAATTGGTCTCCCAGTTGATGATCATATTCTAGCTTTTTTGCCTTCATTTATCGCTCACTCTTTTCTTTTGTTTGGTTGTCCTTAGGAGTTGTTGTCTCAGTAGATGCTTTTGTGTCACTACTATTTGTAGTCGCTTCTCCAATCTCAGCAGAAAGTTCTTTTATTTTCTTTTCATATTCTTCAAGTTTCTTTTGTTTTTCAGAACCGTTCATATTGATATCTGCTTTAACTGATTCATATAGATTTGTATAAGCGTGTAAAATCAATTGTGTGTCCCCGATATTTTGTGCCACATCTAGAGCTTTTTCAAATTTTCCACGTCCAAGATAAATCCAATAATAGAAAATTGTATCATCTGTTGATTCTGTAATCGTATTTAAAATAACTTCCTTTTGCTTATCGCTCAAACTATCTAAACGGACATAGCTTGCTGCTAAGATATACTTAGCTTCTTTTGGCAATGATTCTGCACCATAATTTTTTAATGATTCAACTGTTTCAGAATAGTCTTTTCGCATGAAATTTGATTGGGCCATAATGACTGATGATTTTAGGGGGCCGTCTTTAAACATAGACTTATAAGTGGCAAAACTTAAAATCACTGTGGTTGTAGCAAGCAAGGCTCCCCCTATTAACAAAGCCTTCCATTTTTTCTTGTTCACCAACAAATTAGCTTTTGAACTCTCTTCTGATAATTTTGCATACTTTTCTGCAATATATTTATTAACATCAGCTACACTCCCTAAGGGAATAATATCCTGTGCTACCTTTTCCTTTATTGCATCAATCCCATGGATGACTAAGTCAAAATCTACCTTAGGTAGTAAAATAGAAATCATTAAAGCTTTATAAGACTCTAAATAGAATTCCGAACTATACTGCTGTGGTGCAAGTAATTTTTCGATTCCATAATGTAACATTTGTACATTACTGCCAAAAACAATGATGTTCTCAGGATGGATATATGGAATTTTATAATCATTTTCAGAATGAACTAATGCCGACATGTTTTGTGCCAAACTAAAACGCTCAAGCTCCGTACTTCTATTTAAAATTTCTTCCTTAACTGTTTTAAAATACTCGGGAATAATATAATTCAAAGAAAGAACTCCATCTTTTTGAACTATTTCTACTGGACAGTATTCTTTAATCAATTCAAGTTGTTCTCTATGATAACCTGATGAAGAAATTTGAACTGATATTTGGTTGTCTTCTCTCACAAATTGTAGTTGATCTGCTTCAAACATTTTTTTCTCCTATGATACATCTTCAATCTCTATATAATCCCCATCACTAACTGGATAAGCAGCCAAGATGTCCGTTGTCTCGATATGAATTTGTTTATTTCTAACTTTGAAACAAAACGAACTATTTAGAGGTAAATTCAACTGTTCTCTAACTTTGGTATCTTTTAATAATTCCTCTAATCTTAACCAAGTAAGAGCTTTTGAAACTCGAATATCTATTTGTTTTGCTCTATACTCTAGAGTTAGCTTTATTTTTCCGTAATCCATGCCATTTCCTTCCTAGATAGACTCCCAACAAAACCATAAACAGCAAGAAAACACTTGTAAATACACTTCCCATCCAATCCTTAAAAATTGAATAGTCACTTTGTTTAAAAGAGGGTTTCTCCTCTACAGTGTATTGATTAAACAATGATGTTTTAACGACAGTAGTTTCTAAACGATAAATAGAATGTTTTTCACTATCGGTAAATATAGTCTGCTCTGCCCCCTGTAAAAGTTCTTTTGTTGTTTGAGTTCTCTGGTCCACAACCTTTTGGGTACGATTTAAAAATAAATTTGGAGCATATTTGGATTCTATCCTATTTTTGACCGTGTCCTGTGTACTATTTGTAATGATATCTGTATCAAGTTTTAAGCTACCATCGTCTGCATAAACTAGCACAGGAAATACGATACAAAGAATTAATAGATATTTTTTAATTTTCTTCATCATGGTATAAAAATAAGCGTCAAGTTTCCCTGACGCTCCTCAAAATCAACTACAAACCAAAGCTTTGTGCATCTTGTTGGTCACGTTCAGCTACTGTTTGAGCATAGTTGTTCAATTGTTGGTTGATGCTCACTAGAAGCTCCTCGAATTTTTGAACATGTGTATACAACTGGTTGTATTGCTCAAGGTAAGCATTAAATGCTTGTCCTTTCCATTGTGATGCCATTTCTCCATTTGTTCGATTAACGGTTTGTACTGCTTGTTCAATTTGATCTTTAGCACTAAGATAAATTGCCGCCTGAGATTGTAACTGTTCTGGAGTTAAACTAATTGCTGACATAAGGATTCTCCTTTTAAATTTTTTCCTACTTTAGTTTATCATATATTTTAGTGTCTGTCTATCAGTTACACACTCGTAATACAAATTTGTACAAAAAAAGTATCTGCAAAAACATTTAGATAGAAAGAAACCTGTATTCAAAGTTTTCATACGCCCTAAAATGTCAAATCAAGTGCACATTTTCCTCATAGAAAACTTCATATTCTCATTTCATA
This sequence comes from Streptococcus oralis, assembly GCF_003943385.1. GTDB lineage: Bacteria > Bacillota > Bacilli > Lactobacillales > Streptococcaceae > Streptococcus > Streptococcus oralis_CA. The sequence goes on along the minus strand of NZ_RJPI01000015.1, from coordinate 759 downwards.
GTATGTTGAATTAAAGTATCAATTATGATTTTCTTATTACTATAAGAAGAAACTAAAATAATTCTGGTATATTTTATCTGAATCATGTGTAATTGCGGCCTGTTTTTCAGTATATAATTACTTCTTTAAGATAAGAATATTCTATGGCCAAATTTTGTCTAATTAATTTAGAAATCATTAACAAGGGGGATATTATGGCTGAAAGAATAATACATCAAGCTGATCTTCGAGCTATCGAGAACAACTTGCGCTCTATCCATGAAGGATTGCGAACAATTGGTTTTCATACTTAAGTTTTGTCCCAGCTTTATCCTTTTGATATTCCTTTTGAAGCTCATGAAGTTCTAGTCTCTCATGATTGTAAATACAGTATTGAAATTTGTTTTTTGCAAACATAATAATCCTTTCTAGTTATCAACAATTAAATCTTGTTTAAAAAATCTGAAATGTGTAGTTATCTAAAACCAACATCTAATTTTCTTAAACAACACAAAAACGCTCTAGACAATATGAACTGCACCCCAAAAGTTAGACAGAAAAAATCTAACTTTTGGGGTGTTTTTATTATGAAATTGAGTTATGAAGATAAAGTTCAGATCTATGAACTTAGAAAACAAGGATATAGCTTAGAGAAGCTTTCAAATAAATTTGGGATAAACAATTCTAATCTTATATACATGATTAAATTGATTGATCGTTACTATTCTCCTGAATTAAAACAAGAAATGATTAATAAAGTCTTACATGAAGGCTGGACTA
>NZ_RJPI01000014.1:0-32173 GCF_003943385.1 Streptococcus oralis | reverse complement strand
TTCGTCCTGAGCCAGGATCAAACTCTCATTAAAAGTTTGAGTTCTCACTCATTTCTGTCACTGACAGATTTNTTGTTTTTTTCATTGTTCAGTACTATAACCTTTGTTATAGTGCCCTGCACATTGGTTCGTCTTGTTCAGTTTTCAAAGGTCTTTGTCACTCAATCTCTCTCAAGCGACAACTATATTAGTATATCACAGCTGTTGACCTATGTCAACACTTTTTTGAAACTTTTTTTACTTTTTTTCGTCCCTGCGATACACACATAGTCCGTACGGGATTCGAACCCGTGTTACCGCCGTGAAAAGGCGGTGTCTTAACCCCTTGACCAACGGACCTTGAGTTTTTCAACTCTTTCTATTATACCTACTTTTCAAACTTTGTCAAGATCTTTTTTTAATCTCCTATACAAATTTTTCTATGATAATAGAAAAGAGCCAGTTTAACTGACTCTCTCTATTTTGTTTGCCAATTAGTCGCGCGTTCCTCTCCCCACCAGTAAGGGATCAATTCGGCAACCTTGATTGTTTTTCTTGCTTCGTAGTCCATCATGAACTCTGCTTCTTTATTTTCAGCATTCAATTCTAAGAGAAATTCTCTGCATGCGCCACAGGGCATACCCGAACTTTCACCGTAAGGCGGTTTATCTCGAAAAGCGAGGATTTTCTTAACTTTGGTTTGTCCTGAAAATTGATACATATTGAAGAGAGCTGCTCGTTCTGCACAGAGATGAAAAACGCCACAAGTGCCCTCCATACAAAATCCTGTGAATATCTGACCATCTTCCGCTTCTACCGCGGCAACGACATGGTTAGCATAAACAAAGTCAGAAACTTCATGAGGATTGTATAAGGTTCGTGCTTCTTCGTACATCTTTTCCCAGATATCCATTGGAAGTCCTTTTTATTCGGAAATCTCTTTGAGCATGTTCTCGATATGCTGGATAGATTTTTCACGACCTAATAGGTAAATCGTATCTGGAAGTTCTGGTCCATGCATTTCCCCTGATACAGCAATACGAATCGGCATGAAGAGGTTTTTACCCTTGATACCTGTTTCTTTTTGAACTGCTTTGATTTGTGGGAAGATGTTCTCTGTCACAAATTCCTCATCTGTCATTGCTTCTAGTTTCGCTTTGAAGGCTTCTAGAACAACAGGAACGGTTTCTCCTGCCATAACCTCGCGCTCAGCGTCTGTCAACTCTGGGAAATCTGAGAAGAAAAGATCTGTCAATGGAACGATTTCATCCACTGACTTCATTTGTGGCTTGTAGAGTTCTACCATTTTTTCAGACTTGTCAGTCAAACGTCCTGCTTCTTCTAAGTAAGGTTTGGCCATTTCAAAGATAGTAGCAAGTTCTGCTCTCTTGATGTAGTCGTTGCTCATCCAGTCTAGTTTCTTCTGATCAAAGGCAGCAGGTGACTTGCTGAGACGATTTTCATCAAATAGTTTAATCAATTCCTCACGAGAGAAAATTTCATCTTCGCCACCTGGATTCCAACCAAGAAGGGCGATAAAGTTAAACACAGCTTCTGGCAAATAGCCTTTCTTACGGTAGTCTTCAATAAACTGAAGGGTATTGGTGTCCCGTTTAGACAATTTTTTACCCGTTTCAGAGTTGATAATCAAAGTCATGTGACCGAACTCTGGTGCTTCCCAACCAAGTGCTTCATAGACCATAAGCTGTTTTGGTGTGTTGGCAATGTGGTCATCGCCACGGATAACATGAGAGATTTGCATATCATGGTCATCAATAACAACGGCAAAGTTGTAAGTTGGGTAACCGTCTTTCTTTTGAATTACCCAGTCGCCACCGATGTTACCACCTTCAAATTCGATATCTCCTTTGACCATATCATGCCATTTGTAGATACCAGATTCATTAACAGCCAAACGAACCGTTGGGATGATTCCTGCTTCTTCACGTTCTGCGATATAAGCTGCTTTTTCTTCTTCGCTCATGCCGAGATATTCATTGATGTAGCGTGGTGTTTCGCCAGCTGCTTCTTGGCGTTCACGTTCAGCCGCCAACTCTTCTTCTGTAACGTATGATTTGTAAGCTTTTCCTTCAGCTAACAATTGGTCGATGTATTTTTGATAGAGTTCCAAACGCTCTGATTGGCGATAGTTTTCATGTGTCTCTGGGCTTTCATCCCAATCCATGCCTAACCAACAAAGGTTTTCAAGCTGTGAACGTTCACCATCCTCAACATGACGTTTACGGTCAGTATCTTCGATACGAATGATAAAAGTTCCGCCATGATGGCGTGCGTAAAGGTAGTTAAACAATGCTGTACGGGCATTTCCGATGTGTAGTAGTCCTGTTGGACTTGGTGCGTAGCGTACGCGGATATCTTTTGACATAGTTTCTCCTATAAAGTCTCTAGGCGTCTGCCTTTTTGCTTTCTATATTATATCACAAGTCTCGCCTGAGTCCAATGTCTACGAATAAAGAGAGTAAAAAGAGTGGACAAACCACTCTTTTCTTCTATTATAGACGTGCGTTAAGTTCTTTACTCAATTCTTCAAATCCTGGTTTTCCAAGAAGGGCAAACATGTTACGTTTGTAAGCTTCAACACCTGATTGGTCAAATGGGTTGATGGCATTCAAGTAACCTGAAAGGGCGATAGCCAATTCGAAGAAGTAGATAGTGTAACCAAGAGTGAAAGCGTCTTGCTCTGGAAGAGTCACGTACATGTTTGGTACATCACCATCTGTGTGGGCAAGAAGAACACCATCAGTTGCTTTTTTGTTTACAAAGTCAACGTCTTTTCCTTGAAGGTAACCAAGTCCATCAAGATCTTCTTCCAAAGTAGGAATGATCACGTTCTTACGTGGTTTGTCAACACGGACAACTGTTTCAAACATGATGCGAGTTCCTTCTTGGATAAATTGACCAAGTGAGTGCAAGTCAGTTGAGAAGTTGGCTGAAGTTGGGTAAATACCTTTTTGGTCTTTCCCTTCTGACTCACCAGCCAATTGTTTCCACCATTCTGAGAAGTATTGAAGCGATGGCTCGTAGTTTACCAAGATTTCAGTCGCATAGCCTTTGCGGTAAAGGATGTTACGAACTGCTGCGTATTGGTAAGCTTCATTTTCTGAAAGTTTATCTGAAGTGTAGTCTTTACGAGCTGCGTTCGCACCTTCCATAAGGGCTTTAATGTCAGCACCTGATGCAGCGATTGGAAGCAATCCAACTGCTGTCAATACTGAGAAGCGTCCACCGATGTCATCTGGAACCACAAATGTTTCCCAACCGTTGGCATCTGCTTCAACCTTAACAGCACCTTTTTGGCGGTCAGTTGTAGCGTAGATACGTTTGTTAGCTTCTTCTTGACCGTATTTCTTAACCAAGAGTTCTTTGAAGACACGGAAAGCAATTGCTGGTTCTGTTGTTGTACCTGATTTAGAAATCACGTTTACTGAGAAGTCTTTGTCAGCTACGTACTCTACCAAGTCAGCAAGGTAAGTAGATGAGATTGAGTTCCCAGCATAAAGGATTTGTGGAGCTTTGCGTTCTTCTTTTGTTTGCAAGTTAGCAAAGTGGTGGTTCAAGAAGTCGATGGCTGCTTTGGCACCAAGGTAAGATCCACCGATACCGATCACAACCAAAACATCGCTGTCTGATTTGATTTGCTCAGCAGCTTTCAAGATGCGGTCGAATTCTTCGCGGTCATAATTTTCAGGAAGGTCCAACCAACCCAAAAAGTCGCTACCAGCACCAGTTCCTTTACGAATCAAATCGTCTGCAGCTGTTACTTGTGCTTGCATGTATTCCACTTCATGTGGGGCAACAAATTTGTCTAAAACTTTTGAATAATCAAATTTAATATGTGACATGATAATCCTCCAAAATTTCTTCTTTTCTATCATAACGCTTACCTTCGATTTTTTCAAGCTTTTTTATTGAATTTGCCCAATTTTTATCAGAATTCAAACGTTTGCGTAAATTTGCTAAAATATAAAAAATCTGAAAGGACGAATAAAAACGGCTAGAGTCTCTAACCGTTACAATTCATTTAATAAATACTCAAATAGTTCTAAATTGCCATCTTCTTCATTGACCAGAAACTCTGGATGCCACTGCAAACCGATGATACGGTGCTCGTCGATAGACTCAATCGCTTCAATAGTCTGGTCTCGAGGATCCACCGCTGTCACACGGAAATTAGGCGCCAGATCTTTAATACTTTGACGATGGACTGAGTTGACCTGACTTTCTTTTCCGAACAACTTAGCCACCACGCTTCCTTCTACTGTCTCAATAGAATGAGAGGTTCCAAAAGGCAAACCTTGCCAGTGACCTTCAATTTCTTGGTGAAGAGTGCCACCAAAAGCAACATTGACCAGCTGAACCCCACGGCAGATTGCCAAAATGGGCTTATTCTGATGAAGTGCTTCTCTCAAGAGTGCCAATTCAAATTCATCACGGACTAGGTTGTAATCGTCGCTCTCAATGGTCTTTTTCTCTCCATAAAACTGAGGATGGACATTTTGCCCACCTGTCAAGATGAGTTTGTCGATCATTTCCACATAATCGCGAACAATGGACTCATCTCCTACAGGAATCACTAAAGGGAGACCGCCGACTTGACGAATGCTCTCTGCGAATTTACAGGATACAGATGAGTGGATGTTTTTCCCTTCTGCATCTACAGGACATAGATTTGCAGCAACTCCTACAACCGTTCTAGCCATGATGTGTCTCCTTTCAATTTTCTAACGATAGTCCTATCTTATCATTCAAGCTCTCTGCTGTCTAATATGTTTTTTTAAAGACCGTGATAAGTATTTTTTATGGATAAGAAAGAAGTTGCCCAAGAGGACAACTTCTTTCTTATTCGAAGACAAATTGATTGTGATACAGTTCTGAGTAGAAGCCGCCGAGCTTGAGCAACTCGTGATGATTTCCACGTTCAATGACCTCTCCATCTTTGAGGACAATAATCTGATCGGCATTGAGGATGGTCTTTAAACGATGGGCAATGACAAAACTGGTTCGTCCTGCCACAACCGCCTCCATGGCATGTTGAATCTTGCTTTCTGTTACGGTATCCACATTGGAAGTCGCTTCATCTAAGATTAAAACTTGGGGATCTGTCATCAAGGTCCGAGCAATGGAAATCAATTGTTTCTGACCAGTTGAGAAGATGTTTTGCTCATCATCAATAAGGGTATCATACTTATCAGGCAAGCTTTCGATGTAGTCATGAATATGAGTTGCCTTAGCAGCTGCTTCGACCATTTCCTGACTGGCATCTGGCACACCAAAGCGGATATTGTCTCGGATTGTTCCACTAAACAAGACCGAATCCTGCAGGACAATCCCGACCTTGCTCCGCAGGCTGTCCAAGTCGTAGTCTCGGATATCTTTGCCATCAAAGGAAATGCTACCTGCATCCACATCGTAGAAGCGATTGATGAGGTTCATGATGGTCGTTTTCCCTGAACCAGTCGGACCGACAACTGCTACCATCTGCCCCTTAGGAGCTGAAATGCTAACATCTTTCAAAATCGGCTTGTCAGGCACATAAGAGAAATCAATATGACTGATTTCAACACCTTCTCGTAATTCCGTAAATGCTGGTGCATTTTGCGGGCGAATCTCTTCTTCTGCATCAAACATTTCTTGGATACGATCCGCCCCAGTAAAGGCCAACTGGAGGCTCCCCCAACTCGCAGCCACCTGGATAATCGGCTGGTAGTACTGCTGAGAAAATTGGGTAAACATGACGATCAAACCTAGGGCTGTCGTTGTTTCGATACTTGGATCGTTCAGCAAGACCGCAGAACCTGCAAAAATAACGATGGCTGTATTAACCAAACTCATCCCATTCATAACAGGAAAGAGGATTCCTGAGAACATTCTCCCTTTAAAGGTTGCCTTGCGCACGCGCTCATTTCGCTCCACAAAGCCTGCTACGATGTCGTTTTGAATTCCTTGTACAATAACAGCTTTCTGCCCTGAAATACTTTCATCCATGTAGGCGTTGAGTTTCCCAACCTCTTTTTGCTGGAGATTGGTGTATTTGCGGGCCATTTTCACAATGAAGACCAACATGAGAAAGGCCACTGGAGTGCTGGCTACTGTTATCAGGGCTAGCGTCATATTTTTTGAAAACATGACAAAAATCAAACCGATGTAAAGAGCAATATTGCTCATAACCTGAACTAGACTTTCATTGAAGGCTTGAAGGATATTGTCTAAGTCACTAGTGAAGCGAGAAAGGATATCGCCATCCTGATGGCGGTCAAAGAAAGAAACCGTCAAACGAGAAAGTTTGCCAAAGAGGCCCTTACGCATCTCATTAGTTGACTCAGCAATTACACGGGTCATCAAGGCCATGTAAATCAAACTGGACACTACCAAAACCAGCACAACCAGGGCTAGATTCAGCATCAGAGCTGACAAACTTTGCCAGGCTAGTTCGGAAGTCCCATTTTGATAAGCTAGAACCAGATTAGCGAGCTCCGTCACTGCTTGACCTGAAAAAACAGGAAAGAGGGCTTGGGCAATTGTCGCAATCGCAACCATCAGAATCACAATGGCAAAGGAGAACTTGTAAACTTTAAAATAATTCCAGAAAAATCGAACAGTTTTCATTTTATTCCTCCTTTCCCTTTTGTGTTTCGTAGATTTCACGGTAGATGGCATTGTTAGCTACCAAGTCTGCATGCCGTCCTTCTCCAATCAAGCGCCCTTGGTCCAAGACCAAAATCTTGTCTGCATGGACGACTGAACTGATTTTTTGAGCGATGATAATCGTTGTTGTCCCTTTCAGGTCTTTGTTCAAAGCCTCCTGAACGAGTCTCTCTGACTTGGCATCCAAGGCTGAAGTCGAATCGTCAAAAATCAGGATACGGGGATTGCTGACAATCCCACGGGCAATCGACATCCGTTGTTTTTGTCCACCAGAAAAGTTGGTGCCACGTTCTTCGACCTGACTCTCAAATTTGTTTTCCATGCGTCCAATAAATTCACTGGCTTGGGCGATACGCGCCGCACGTTCAAGCTCGGATACGCTGGCATTTCCTTTTCCTTGACGGAGATTATCTGCAATAGTCCCACTAAAGAGAATGGCTCTTTGCAAGACGATGGAGACCGTTTTACGCAAGGTTCCCTCGCTGACATCTCGAATGTCCTTGCCACCAATCTTGATAGAGCCCTCCTGTGGATCAAAAAGTCGTGGAATTAGCTGGGCAAGGGTGGACTTACCTGCCCCAGTCGCCCCCACCACACCGACCATCTGACCTGGTGCAACTTCAAAGCTTACATTCTTAAGCATGGGCTCTTCATCGGTAGGATAAGTGAAGGTCACATTTTCAAAAGAGAGACTTCCTTCTAGATCCTCATCTGGAAGATCCTTAAAAGTCATCGCTGGCTCGGTATCTAGAACCTCACGGATACGCATCATCGAAATCATAGCCCGACTGACAGAATTCCCTAAAAATCCAACCATGACGATTGTAAAGATAATCTGACTGAGATAGTTAACAAAGGAAGCAATAGAACCAACGACTGACGGATCCGACTGAGCCATTCCCGCAACCAACCAGATGGAGAGGAAAACCGCTCCGTACCCAATGAGCATCATAAAAGGTTCCACTACTGAAAAGGCATAGCCAATATAAATATTTTGTCCCAGAAGCTCATCTGAGACCTCAGTAAACTTGTCAAATTGCTCTTTTTCCTGCACAAAGGATTTGACCACACGCACACCACGTAGATTTTCCTTGGCGATGGCATTAATTCGTTCAAGAAGAGTTTGAAACTTGGCGAAGCGCGGCCCCATCATTCCCATCATGATACCTGTAAGCGCAAAAATCAGCACTACCATGAGGACAATCACCCACCAAAGTGATGGAAGAGTGTGAACTGCCAAGATAAAGGAACCGATAAAGAGAAGAGGGAGACGGAAGAGGATTTGGAAAACCATCATCACCATGTTCTGAATTTGGTTGATATCGTTGGTCATGCGGACAACTAAATTCCCAGCATTAAACCGCTCAATGTTGGCATAAGAAAAGGTTTGGATCTTACGAAAAGCATCTTCCCGAAGATCCGAAGATACTCCCTGAGCGATATAGGATGCAAGAATAACATTGACACCACCTGCAACCAGACCCACGAGGGCTACTCCTATCAACCATGCCCCAATACTATAAATAGCCTCATGTTGGCCAGCCAGTAGAGCATCTAAAACCTCCTGCAAATAGCGAGGTTGCAAGAGCGAGCTCGCAACCATCAAGCCTGTCATCACAAAGGATGCCAAGGCTTGCCATTTATAGGCTTTAATTTTTTCAATCAGCATACTTCCTCCTAATCAGATAGACAAAAGGGAGTGACGAAATTCGCCAGCTCCTCTCATTCTTTCATGTTGATGCTATTCTAGCAAAAAAGAGGAATCTTGTCAAAGAAGTATTTTATCTTAAAATCCTATCTTTGCCTATAAGTAGGTGCATGAAAAGGCTTTTTATGATAAAATGAAAGGAGAACTCTTAAAAGGAGGAGAAGATGAAGAAACAAACCATCGCTGTCTTGGGTCCTGGCTCTTGGGGAACTGCCCTTTCGCAGGTTCTAAACGACAATGGACACGAGGTTCGGATTTGGGGAAATATTCCCGACCAGATCGATGAAATCAATAGTCAACATACAAACAAACGCTACTTTAAAGACATCCTACTCGACGAAAACATCAAGGCCTACCATGACTTAGGAGAAACATTGAAAAATGTAGACGCTGTTTTATTTGTTGTCCCAACAAAAGTAACGAGACTGGTTGCCCAACAAGTAGCAAAGGTACTCGATCACAAGGTTGTCATCATGCATGCCTCCAAAGGCTTGGAACCAGATAGTCACAAACGCCTATCAACTATTCTTGAAGAGGAAATTCCAGCCAATCTCCGTAGTGATATCGTCGTTGTTTCAGGACCTAGCCACGCTGAGGAAACTATTGTACGGGACATTACCTTGATCACTGCAGCCTCTAAAGACCTTGAAACTGCCCAGTACGTTCAAAATCTCTTTAGCAATCACTACTTCCGCCTCTATACCAATACGGATGTTATCGGGGTTGAAACCGCTGGTGCTCTTAAAAACATCATTGCAGTTGGTGCGGGTGCATTACATGGCCTAGGATTTGGTGACAATGCCAAGGCAGCCATCATTGCCCGCGGCTTGGCTGAAATCACCCGTCTAGGTGTCGCTCTTGGAGCTAATCCTCTGACTTATAGCGGTCTTTCTGGAGTTGGAGATTTGATCGTAACAGGGACATCTGTCCACTCTCGTAACTGGAGGGCCGGTGATGCCCTCGGTCGTGGAGAATCCCTCGCAGACATCGAAGCTAACATGGGCATGGTCATTGAAGGAATTTCAACGACTCGAGCAGCTTACGAACTGGCTCAGGAATTGGGTGTCTACATGCCAATCACGCAGGCTATTTACCGAGTTATTTATGAAGGTGTCAATATCAAAGAAGCAATCAACGACATCATGAGTAATGAATTTAAAGCAGAAAACGAATGGTCTTAGACCCTTATAGAAAGGAACATTATGAAACAAAAAGTCAGAAAAGCAGTCATCCCTGCCGCTGGATTGGGAACTCGTTTCCTCCCTGCAACTAAGGCCTTGGCCAAGGAAATGTTGCCAATCGTAGACAAACCAACCATCCAATTTATCGTTGAAGAAGCCCTCAAATCTGGAATCGAAGATATCTTGGTTGTTACAGGTAAGTCAAAACGTTCCATCGAGGACCACTTTGACTCAAACTTCGAATTGGAATACAACCTCAAAGAAAAAGGGAAAACAGATCTTTTGAAGCTAGTTGATGAAACAACTGGCATGCGTCTGCATTTTATCCGCCAAACTCATCCACGCGGTCTCGGAGATGCTGTTTTGCAAGCCAAGGCTTTCGTCGGAAATGAACCTTTTGTCGTGATGCTTGGGGATGACTTGATGGATATCACTAATGAAAAGGCTGTTCCGCTCACCAAACAACTCATGGATGACTATGAACGTACCCACGCGTCTACTATCGCTGTCATGCCTGTCCCTCACGATGAAGTATCTGCCTATGGAGTTATTGATCCACAAGGCGAAGGAAAAGATGGTCTTTACAGCGTTGAAACCTTCGTTGAAAAACCAGCCCCAGAGGACGCTCCTAGCGATCTCGCTATCATCGGACGCTACCTCCTCACACCTGAGATTTTCCAAATTCTGGAAAACCAAGCTCCAGGTGCTGGAAATGAAATCCAGTTGACGGATGCGATTGACACCCTCAATAAAACACAACGTGTATTTGCTCGTGAGTTCAAGGGAGCTCGTTACGATGTCGGAGACAAGTTTGGCTTTATGAAAACATCCATCGACTACGCTCTGAGACACCCTCAAGTCAAAGATGATTTGAAAGACTACCTCATCCAACTTGGAAAAGAGTTAGCTGGAGAGAAATTAAAAAAATAATCTATAACAAAAGAAGAACTAGGATGGTTAACTATCCTAGTTCTTCTTTTATTTGCACTTATCTCATCCCTTTGTAGAAAAGGAAAACAGCTAGTGCGACAAAAAGTAGGGTTGCTCCGATTCGCTGCCCAGAGCTATACATCCTTTTTTCCCATTTGACTGGAAAGATGACTGCTAGAAAGGCACCGCCTATTGCACCACCAATATGCCCTGCTAGGCTGATTCCTGGAATCAGAATACTTCCAATGATATTGATCACGAAAAGCGTCAGGTAGGATTGCCCCAACTGCTGGATATAGGGGCTGCGAGTCGCATAGCGCAAAACGATAATCGCAGCAAATAATCCATAGAGAGAAGTGGAGGCACCTGCTGCTAGGACTTTCGGTGTGAAAGCAAAAACAAAGAGATTGCCCATCATTCCTGATAAGAGATAAAGAAGGAAAAATTGCTTAGAGCCGAAAATCTCCTCCACCTGTTGTCCAAGAAAGTAGAGTGAAATCATATTGACAATGAAATGCTCCCATCCAATGTGCACAAATATAGCCGAAAATAGGCGCCAAATCTGCTCAGGGAACAGGCGAATGATCGGTCCATACATAGCTCCAAACTGAAAAAGAGTTTTTGCTTGATCAAAGTTGATACCCGTAGTAATCAGCATCAAGAGAAATACCAATGCTGTTACTAGGAGAAAGAAACTCGTCACAGGGTAACGTTTATCAAAGATTTCCTTCATCTATTAGCACCTCCTGGACGGGAATATCATGGTTTTCCAAGTTAAACTCCTGAATTTGACAAGGATAAACCGTACTCAAAGTATGACCAGTAAAATGTTCCAGATAGCGGTCATAATAACCTCCACCATATCCGATCCGATAACCCTCTGTTGTAAAAGCCAAGCCCGGAACATGAATTAAATCAATCTGAGACGGTTCCACCACTTCCAAGTCTCCTTGCGGTTCCAGTAAACCAAAGGACGTTTTTGCCAACTGCTGCGGATCATAGACCACAAACTCCATGCGCCCCTTGGGATAGGTTTTGGGTATCAGAACCTTTTTGCCCTCCTTCAGCGCCTGCTTGATCAATCCTTGCGTTTGAAATTCATGAGGGAAGGAGAGATAGGTTGCGATGACCTTAGCTTCTTGGTAAAAAGGATGCTTTAAAAATCGCTCTGTTAAAGCTCGATCCATAGCCTGTTTTTGCTCCTGAGATAGAGCCTTCATTTCTTGCAAAATTTTCTTGCGTAGTTCTGCTTTCATAGATAATACCTCTACTCTGCCGCCTTCTTTTTCAGGAAACTAGAGACCGCATCAACCCCAATAGCTAAGGCATCTTCCTTAGGGCTCATCTGAGGGTGATGAAGGGCGTAGGGACTATCGATACCCAGCCAGAACATAACGCCATCAACCTTCGAAAGGAGATAACCAAAGTCTTCACCTGTCATAGCAGGCTCGATATCAATCAACTCGATTCCATCTTTCTCTTCAAAGAATGTCATTAGTTCACGCGCCAAGACTGGATTGTTCTCAACAGGTAGGTAGCCTCCTTGCTTGAGTTCCACTTCGACTTCCATACCAAAGGCTGCCGCAACTCCCTCTGCGACTGTTTTGACTCTTTTTTGTACCAAGAGACTCATGTCCTGTGTCAAGGCCCGAATGGTTCCATGTAAAAAAGCTGTGTCTGTGATGACATTGTTGGTTGTTCCAGCTTGGAAAAGACCAAAAGTCACCACCGCCCCCTCGATTGGGTTGACATTGCGGCTGACAACTGACTGTACTTGGGTCACAAAGTAACTAGCAGCCACCAAGGCGTCATTAGCTTCATGCGGAAAAGCTGCGTGTCCTCCTTTTCCTTTGAAACGAATTTTCACCTCACAGGTCCCTGCAAAGAGAGTGTGTGTATTGGTCGCAATCTGTCCGACCTTCAGTTCCGGACGAACATGAAGGCCATAGAATTGGTCTGGTAGCCAGTCCCCAAAAGCGCTGTCCTCATACATGAGCATCCCACCAGCTTCATTTTCTTCAGCAGGCTGAAATAGAAAGAGCAGATTATTCTTGGGTTGTTCCTCCAGGGCGCGTTCGAGACAGCCCAAGGCAATGGTCATATGAAAATCATGGCCACAGGCATGCATGCGACCTTGGTGCTGGGAAGCAAAAGGCAGGCCTGTTTGTTCGACGATAGGCAGGCCATCAATATCTGTCCGCCAACCAATAGTCTGCGCCGGCTGACTTCCCTGCAGGTAGACCAAAATCCCTGTTCGCCAAGTACGAATTTGAACAAAATCCTTGCCCGTAGTCAATTTTTCAATCACATCCAGCAAATAAGCCTGGGTCTTGAATTCCTCCAAGCCAATCTCTGGAATCTGGTGCAAATCTCGTCTAGTCTGAATCAAATCTAACATCTATCGATCCTCCTTTTGATAGAAGAAAGAGGCTGGAAAAAGGGTTCCGCCTCTTTTTTACTTTTACAATTACAAGGTACGAAGCGCATCCTCAAGCGCTGTTTTTTGTTGGGTTTGGGCATCAATTTCTTTGATGATACGAGCTGGAACACCTGCTACTACAACGTTTTCTGGAACATCTTGGGTAACAATAGCTCCTGCTGCAACAACTGAACCACTGCCGATTTGGACTCCTTCAATAACCACTGCATTGGCACCGATAAGAACATTGTCTCCGACACGGACTGGTTCAGCACTAGCTGGCTCAATCACACCCGCCAAAACTGCACCTGCACCAACGTGACTGTTTTTCCCAACGATAGCACGGCCACCAAGGATGGCACCCATGTCAATCATGGTTCCTGCACCGATTTCAGCACCGATATTGATAACTGCTCCCATCATGATAACAGCATTGTCACCAATTTCGACCTGGTCACGGATAATAGCACCCGGCTCGATACGAGCGTTGATAGCACGTTTATCTAGCAAAGGAACTGCAGAATTACGAGCATCTTGCTCGACAACATAGTCTTGATTTTCTACTAAACCTTCGAGAAGCGGAGCAACATCCTTCCAGTCTCCGAATAGGACATTTCCTAGTTTGACAACAGAGCTAGGTACAGCAGTTGCGAGTTCTCCTTCAAAGGTTACTTTAACACTGGTTTTCTTTTCAGCATTGGCGATAAATTGGATAATTTCTTGAGCATTCATTTTTGTGGCAGTCATAGGCGCCTCCTGGTTCCTTATAATGATACCTATTCTACCAAAAAAGGCTTCAAATTTGAAGCCTTAAGCACTCGAACAGAACATTTTACCTTTCCTTCGTTTCCTCAATTGATAAGAAAACCATTGGAACGATAATCAAAATCATAGCCAAAGCTAGAAAACCATCCAAAACCATACCTAGAAATAGCACACTTAACAATGCGGAAGATAAAGGTTCACTGGCACTCACAACTGACACAACTAACGGTGAGACGAGTAGCACAGCCTTCATCGAAAGGAAAAAAGCAAAAGCCGTTCCAAACACAGCAATAGTAAAACAAATCAAAAGGCTCGTCACATCAAGTTGGAAGGTAATCTGATGAATAGGATAAAGAAAATTGCTAAAAACACCTGCTAGCAACATCCCCCAACCAACAGTCGGCACAAAACCATAGTCACGTGCAAAACGCTGAGGCAGGATAACGTTGAACATAACCCCTACAGCACTGAGGAGTCCAGTGACCAAAGCTAAGGGAGTCATGGACAACTGGGACAAATCTCCTTTTGTGGCCATCAAAAAAACACCCAACATGGCAATCAAAACATAGAGAATGGCTGTGATAGAAGCCTTCTTTTGATAGACGATACGATTATAAAACAAGATAAAAACTGGACTGATAAATTGCAAAATCGTTGCTGTCGTCGCATTGGAATACTCAACACAGAGATAAAAGAAAAACTGCACAGAAAAAATACCTAGAATAGCATAGGCTAAAAAAGGCAGATAATTTTTCTTGTCCCGCCAGATATCCAATAACTGGGTGCGTAACTGAAAGGCTGATAAAACTAAAACCAAACTCCCTGCCACTAGCAAGCGCATGGAAGTGATCCAGCCAGACGACACCTGATAATGGGCGAAAAAATATTCTCCTAAAATACCACAAATTCCCCAAATCAGACCTGACAACAGTGAATATAGAGTTCCCTTAAAAATCTTCTTTTGATACTTATTCATTCTCCTATTGTAACACGAAATGAAAAAAGAAAAAAGTAGCATGAAAAAATATTATTGAATGAATCATGCTACTTTTTTATTCTATCGATTTGATTGATTTGAGCGAGTTGATGAGCTTGTTCCCGAACTACCACTTGAACTTGGGAGAGTTGGGGTAGGAAGAGTGGGTAAACTTCCTAAAATGCTCTTCCAAGCATTTTGATAATCGGCATCGCTCCCTCCGATGGCAAAGCGGTAAGTGGTTACTGGCGCCCCTTCTTTAGTAGCCCAATAGCTCGTTACTGTAGAACCTGAAACGGTGACTTCTTTGCCATTGATTGTGACCTTGCCAGGTTTCTCTCCTGTCGATTTGAGGACTTGAGACTTGGTCACACTTGAATCCAGATTAAAGCGCTCATTCCCCCATATTCCAGGTTCAGCTTGCTGGATAGCATTGACCAAGTGGGCCATATAATTGGCATTGCGGTAGTGACCTGCTCCTTTAGCTAGTGGTCGGTTGTCGTCGTGACCTAACCAGCCCCCTAGAGTCAAGCGTGGCGTAGAAAGCATGAGCCACATATTTTCATCTTCATTGGTCGTACCAGTCTTTCCAATCCAGTCAGCACGAGCCAGACTTGGGTTGATAGAGGCCAAATCAGTCTGAAAACTTGACGTAACTCGAGATGAAATGACATCACGAAGTAGACTTTGCATGATGGTCGCTGTCGCTTTTGAATAAACTTGGACAGGTTGAGTTTTATATTCATAAATCACTTGTCCAGTCGTCGATTCGATCTTGGAAATCATATGTTTCTTATGATAGACTCCATTATTAGCCAAGGTCTGATATCCGTTGGTATGCTGGGCGACTGTAACCTCAATTCCTCCACCCATCGGTAAACTTTCGATACCATATTCTGGGATTTCATAACCCATTTTTTCCATATAACCCTTGACATCAACACCCTTCTCCCGAAGCGTACGATAAGTCCAGTAGGCTGGGATATTCCATGAATAGTTGAGGGCTTCTCCCAAGGTCATCATCCCTGTACCAGGACTATTGACATACATGATAGGATTGCCGTTTGAAAAGTTTGTCGGATAGTTAGACAAGACACTTGCACTTCCCATCAAACCTTGGTCAATCGCGATACCATAGGCCAGTATAGGCTTAGTGGTTGAAGCTGGAGAACGCTTGGTGTCAATAGCGTGATTGTTCTGATTTTCTTGGTAATTACGGCCACCAACAAAGCCAAGAATAGCTCCCGTTTGGTTGTCCATGAGGACATTCCCTACTTCAGGCTGGCCTGTCGAATCGTCTAGCAGATAGCCATAGGTCGCAACCGCATTTTGCATTGCGGTATGAACGTTTTTATTGATAGTTGTCGTAATCTTATACCCACCATTTTCAATTTCCTTAGTGGCTAGATCACGATAAGCTTTTTGGATGGACTCATTCTTTAGTTCTTGGGCAGATACATGATCTCTCGCAACCAGATAGTCATACATCCTATCAGTAGCTTCTGCCAAGGTTGCAAAGTAAAGATAGTCGCGTGAGCTTCCGTTGACACTACCTGATGGTAGAAAATCTTGCTTAAAGTCATAATCTTTGTACTTATCGTACTCTTCCTGACTTAGAGCCCCTGTCCGGTACATGTTGTAGAGGACATCCTTGGCACGCTTAATCCCCAAAGCCATGTCCTCATCACTCTTCATACTACCATCAGATTCATAAGGGGAATAACTAATCGGACTCTGTGGCAAGCCTGCGATAAAGGCCGCTTGAGGTATCGTCAAATCTGAAGCATTAACACCGAAAATTCCTTCTGCAGCCTGCTGGGCACCTGCAATATTTTGACCTTTGTGATTGCGGCCAAAAGGAGCAATGTTAAGGTAGGTTGTTAAAATCTCATCCTTACCCATAACCCGTTCTAAAGCTAGAGCATCTATGATTTCTGTCGCCTTACGAGCTAGAGTGGGAGCATCCCCTACCACTTGCTGCTTGATAACCTGCTGGGTCAAGGTCGAACCACCACTGGACGACCCTAGACCGACAAAGGTTCCCAAGGTCGCACGAATAACGGCCTTAGGCACAACTCCCTTGTGCTCGTTGAAATTCTCGTCCTCTGTCGCAATGATAGCCTTTTTAAGATTATCCGAAATAGCACCTGAAGCGACTGAAGTGCGCAACAAATCGCCCTCAATCGAAGCAATGGTACTGCCGTCAGAATAAGTGATTTCTGAGATAGAGGCAATATCCTTCACTTGCTTGACCAACACCTCTGCCTGAGGAACCTGAGCCTTATCAAATAAGGCGACACCATAGCCCATGGCCACTCCAGCACCAAGAAGACCTCCGATAAATCCTAGGATAAAGAGAGTGTTGAAGGTCACTTTAAAAGCACTCAAAATCTTAGCAAAAATGGGCCCAACCCTTCTGACTTTGTTAGAAGAAGCTACTTTCTTATCGGTCTTTTTACTTGCTTGTTTTTTCTTCCATTTTGCAATTCGTTGCATTAGCTGCTGGAAAAAATGCAGCATTTTTGTTTTTAATTCATTAATTCTTTCTTTCATGAATGTCCTCGCTTTCTCTATTATACCATAAAAGGGAAACTTTCAATAAAATAGCCACTTTCTTCCCTATTCTACTAGGCTATTGCCCAAGTTTGTGATACAATAGGTAGAAACAATATTTTATAAAGGAGAAAAGACATATGCACATTTTTGATGAGCTAAAAGAGCGTGGTTTGATTTTTCAAACGACTGATGAAGAAGCTTTGCGTAAAGCCCTAGAAGAAGGTCAAGTTTCTTATTATACTGGCTACGATCCAACTGCTGACAGCCTTCACCTAGGCCACCTTGTCGCAATCTTGACAAGTCGTCGTTTGCAATTAGCAGGTCACAAACCTTATGCGCTCGTTGGCGGTGCTACAGGTCTCATTGGAGATCCGTCCTTCAAAGATGCTGAGCGTAGTCTCCAAACAAAAGACACAGTAGATGGCTGGGTCAAGTCTATCCAAGGACAACTTTCTCGTTTTCTTGACTTTGAAAATGGGGAAAATAAAGCTGTCATGGTCAACAACTACGACTGGTTTGGCAGCATCAGCTTCATTGACTTCCTCCGTGATATCGGGAAATACTTCACTGTCAACTACATGATGAGCAAGGAGTCTGTGAAGAAACGGATTGAAACAGGGATTTCTTACACTGAGTTCGCTTACCAAATCATGCAAGGATATGACTTCTACGTCCTTAACCAAGACCACAACGTAACCCTTCAAATCGGTGGTTCTGACCAGTGGGGAAATATGACCGCTGGTACCGAATTGCTTCGTCGTAAGGCTGACAAGACAGGTCACGTTATCACAGTTCCCCTCATCACTGATGCGACTGGTAAGAAATTTGGTAAGTCAGAAGGAAACGCAGTCTGGCTCAACCCGGAAAAGACATCTCCATACGAAATGTACCAATTCTGGATGAACGTCATGGATGCTGACGCCGTTCGCTTCTTGAAAATCTTTACCTTCTTGTCACTCGATGAGATTGAAGACATCCGCAAACAGTTTGAAGCAGCTCCACACGAACGCTTGGCACAAAAAGTCTTGGCTCGTGAAGTCGTGACTCTTGTTCACGGAGAAGAAGCTTACAAAGAAGCCCTTAACATCACTGAGCAGCTCTTTGAAGGAAACATCAAAAACCTTTCTGTTAAAGAACTCAAACAAGGACTTCGCGGTGTGCCAAACTACCAAGTCCAAGCTGACGAAAACCACAACATTGTGGAAATACTCGTGTCATCTGGCGTGGTCAACTCAAAACGCCAAGCCCGTGAAGATGTTCAAAACGGAGCTATCTACGTTAACGGCGACCGCATCCAAGACCTTGACTATGTCTTGAGCGACGCAGACAAGCTCGAAAACGAACTCACTGTTATCCGCCGCGGGAAGAAAAAATACTTTGTATTGACTTACTAAATTGTTCAACATTTACCTATAAACAAAGGAGTTAACCTCGAGAAAGGTAACTCCTTTTTGCTGTGAATAGTCCCCACCTATCCCTTAATAGACAGGCTACGCAGTACAATGCGTAAGGTTGTTAGATTATGTAAGATAGAGAGATTTGAAGGACTGAGCCAGTTAAACAAGCCAAAGCCAATCAAACTACTATTTACGACAACGGTATCTTGAATATTCTTCTTAATGAGTGTTTGCAAAGATGATGATAGCGAATCCAACTCTTGGAAGAAATCCAAGCGATTATCTAACAATAAGATATCACTCATCTGCTTAGAAATATCTGCACTCTCATTCATCACCACACCGATATCTGATAGGGTTAGAGCCGCTGAGTCATTCAATCCATCTCCAACCATCAAAATAGTGTGACCTGCTTTCTGCAGTTCCTCTACTAACTCAAATTTCCCATCAGGTTTCAAGTCTGTATAGACCTGATCAAAGGGCAAATCTTTGACTAATTCCTCTGTCCTAACCAAGGTGTCCCCTGTTGCCAGAATCAATTTTTTCCCCTGTGCCTTAAGTTTCTCCAAGGCTGTTTTTGCTTCTTTTCTCAAAGGAGTATGAATGCAGAACATTCCAATCAATTCATTCTGATAAGCCAAGAATAAGAGATTGTAGTGACTCTTGTACTCTTCAATTAAAGCATTTTGTTCTGAACTGATATGAATCTGCTCATCCTGCATCAAGACATAATTCCCAATAAGAACTGGTTGGCCATCTATATGAGATTTGATCCCCTTGCTTGCGATATATTGGAGTTTCCCATGCATTTCCTCATGTTCAATCCCCTCTATCTCAGCTTGCTTGACGATGGCATTAGCAATAGGATGATAAATGTGTTCCTCAAGACAGGCACTGATTCTGAGAATATCTTCCTCACTATAGTCCCCAAAAGGTAACACCTTTTCAACTATCGGATAGCTAGTTGTGATTGTTCCCGTCTTATCAAACAAGAAAGTATCAACTTCCAGATATTTCTCCAAAACATCTCCATCCTTAATCACCATTTCACGGTTCAACCCCTCCTTGATAGCTGTCAAATAAGCTACAGGAGTAGAGATTTTCAAAGCGCAGGAGAAATCGACCAATAGGAAAGAAATAGCCTTAGAAAAAGAACCTGTCAATAGGTAAGTCAGCCCAGCCCCCAAGAAATTATATTTGACGACCTTGTCCGCCATTTTGATGAAATAGCGTTGTTTCGTTTTCTTGTTTTCTTCAGATTTCTTCATCAACTCAATCAGTTGTAAAATCCGGCTGTTCATCTGATTATCGGTTACACGAATGCGTAACTCTCCAGTTTCTAATACTGTATTTGCACAAACCAAATCAGACTCTCTTTTTTCAACTGGAAAACTCTCTCCCGTCAAGGAACTTTCGTTGACCATACCTAAACCTGAAACTACTTGTCCATCAAACAGAATTTCATTTCCTTGAGATAAGACCAAAACATCTCCTATTTGAACATCGGAACTCTTGATACTAACAACCGTATCGCCCTGTACTAGGAATACATCGCTCTCTTTTGCAAGAAGACTCTGTTCTAAATCTGTTGCAGTTTTTTTCAAGGACCACTGATCTAAATGATTCCCCAAATCAAGCATAAACATGATGTTGCTAGCAGTCTTGGATTGGTTCATAAACAAGGATAATAAAATAGCCGAACAGTCCAAAACCTCCATCGTTAGTTCCTTACGCGCTAGGGTCTGATAAGCTTCTTTGACATACCCCAGAGCCTGATAACAAGTCCATATATAGCGAATAGGAGACGGTACAAGACTACGAAAAAGCACACGCTTAATCGCTGCACCTGAAACAATAGAATAGGCACTATCTTCTCTACGAATGGGAAGAGTCAGCAACTCAGAAACTTTCCCTCTATCAATTCTTTTTAAAAAGGCTTCTGCATTATCTAATACAGAAAAGCCTTCTTTTATACGTAGAGTAAAGTGCTGTTGATCCATGTAAAACTGGATAGACTCAATTCCCTTCTCATCTCTCGCCAAGGAACGAAGATAGTCTTGAATATCCAAGGTGAGTGAAAAAGAAGATGATAGTCGGATATGTTGGTATCCTCTATGTAGCACTTTAAAAGACATATTATTCCCCTATCAGGCTATCTAATTGCTCTTCTTTTTTCTCTTGCTCATACAAATATTTAGCATCTTGCAAGACATCGTCTCCATGTTGTTTTACAATGGAAACAGATGCATCCAATTCATCTTTCAATTTGTAAGCTTTAGCCAAAGCTTTAGAATAACCTTTTTTAGCTTCCTTACTTGCTAAGATTTTCAAACCAAGAGTGCCAAATGCTACACCACCCAAAAAGAGTGATGATTTTTTCGCAACTTTTGCGACGGTCAATACTTCTTTTAACATAGTCATTTCCTCCTTATCATTATTATATAGCAATTTAGATATAAAAGCAATTTCATTCTATAAATTGGAGAATTAATTTTATTTCTACTGAATCTCCCATCTACTTATTCCTAAGGTTGCTTTCATTTGCCTCTTTTGATACACTTAAACTATGAATACAAATCTCAAACCCAAACTTCAACGCTTTGCTTCTGCTAGTTCCTTTTCCTGCCCCATCTGCCAAGAAGATCTCACCTTGGTAGAGTCTAGCCTCAAGTGTAGCAACCGCCATTCTTTTGATTTGGCGAAATTCGGCTATGTCAATCTGGCCCCTCAAATCAAGCAATCTGCCAACTACGACAAGGAAAACTTTCAGAATCGCCAACAAATCCTAGAAGCTGGGTTTTATCAGAATATCTTAAAAGGCATCTCGGACATACTAGCGACTAAACCATCCTCAAAAACAGTCTTGGATATCGGTTGTGGCGAAGGCTTCTACTCTCGTAAACTCCAAGAAAGTCACTCTGATAAAACCTTCTACGCCTTTGATATTTCCAAAGATTCCGTCCAAATCGCTGCTAAGAGTGAACCAAACTGGGCAGTCAATTGGTTTGTCAGTGACCTGGCTCGCCTTCCTGTAAAAGACGCCAGTATGGATATCCTGCTCGACATCTTTTCGCCTGCCAATTATGGAGAATTTCGCCGTGTTTTATCCAAAGACG
Organism: Streptococcus oralis; assembly: GCF_003943385.1. Lineage (GTDB taxonomy): Bacteria > Bacillota > Bacilli > Lactobacillales > Streptococcaceae > Streptococcus > Streptococcus oralis_CA. Next base: position 10,480 of record NZ_RJPI01000014.1, on the reverse strand, counting down.
GTATCTTAATCAAGGTCATCCCAACTGAAAATCACCTCAAAGAAATCCGCCAAATGGTGCAAGACCAACTGACAAACAAAGACTATTCCAACCAAGATATCAAGGAACATTTCCAGGAACACTTCAACATCCAATCTAGCCAAACAGCCTCCCTAACCAAGCCCATCACAGCAGAGCAACGCCAAGCCCTGCTCAGCATGACGCCCCTTCTCTTTCATGTTGACCAGACCAAGATTGACTGGACTCAGTTGACTGAGATTACCATTGAAGCCGAGATTCTAGTTGGGAAAGTATTGTAAATTAGTTTAAATATGAAAAAACGCATCTAAAACAGATGCGTTTTTTATTTAATCTTAGTTCAAGTGCCAGATATCTTCGTTGTACTGAGCGATTGTACGGTCAGATGAGAAGAATCCTGCTTTAGAAATGTTAACGATGACTTTATCCAACCATGCGTCACGGTCTTCGTAGTCAGCAAGCATTTGCTCTTTGACTTTGATGTAGTCTTCCAAGTCAAGGAGAGTCATGAACCAGTCTTTATTAATCAATTCGTTGTAAAGACGTTCCAAGCGTTCTTTCTTACCTACTGCAAGAACAGCATCGCTAACGATGAAGTCAACCAATGGTTTGATAGCTTCACGAGCGTAGAATTCGCTTGACTTGTAAGCTGCTTTTGCGTAAAGGTCGATAACAGTTTCTGAATCTTCACCAAAGATGTAGATGTTTTCGTCGCCAACCAACTCAGCGATTTCCACGTTAGCTCCGTCCATAGTACCAAGAGTCAAAGCTCCGTTCAACATGAATTTCATGTTACCAGTACCTGAAGCTTCTTTAGAAGCAAGTGAAATTTGTTCTGAGATGTCACACGCTGGGATAAGGAAGCTTGCTGCAGTAACGTTGTAGTTTTCAACCATTACGACTTGCAAGTGTGGAGCTACTGCTGGATCGTTTGCAATCACTTCTGACAAGCAAAGGATCAAGTGAATGATGTCTTGGGCGATTGTGTAGGCAGGAGCTGCTTTACCACCAAAGAAGACTGTGATTGGACGAGCAGGGATGTTACCAGCCTTGATATCAAGGTATTTGTGGATCACATACAAAGCGTTCATTTGTTGGCGTTTGTACTCGTGAAGACGTTTGATTTGGATATCAAAGATAGAGCTTGTATTGATTTCCACACCTTGGTGTTCTTTCAAGTGACGAGCCAATTTACGTTTGTTGTGAGCCTTGATGCTTTCCAATTTTTCTTTGACAGCAGCCTTGTCTTCATATGACAAAAGTTTTTCAAGCTCATCTGCTTCATGGTGCCAACCATGTCCAATAATCTCATCCAAGTAGTGAGACAAGCTTGGGTTAGCATGCATGAGCCAACGACGGAATGTAATACCGTTTGTTTTGTTGTTGAATTTTTCTGGGTAGATGTCGTAGAAAGCTTTCAACTCTGAGTTCTTCAAAATCTCAGTGTGGAGTGCTGCAACCCCGTTAACACTGTATCCGTAGTGGATATCCATGTGAGCCATGTGTACACGGTCGTTTTCATCAATGATTTGAACAGCTGGATCTTTGTATTCTGCTTTCACACGGCGGTCCAATTCTTTGATGATTGGTACCAAGTGAGGAACCACTTCTTGCAAGAATTCAAGAGGCCATTTTTCAAGGGCTTCAGCAAGGATTGTGTGGTTAGTGTAGGCAGTCATGCTACGAACGATTGAGATTGCTTCATCAAGCTCGATACCACGCGCAGTCAAGAGACGGATCAATTCAGGAATCACCATTGATGGGTGAGTATCGTTGATTTGTACAACTGCGTAGTCCGCAAGGTCATGCAAGTTGCTTCCTTTTTCGATTGCTTCGTCGATGATCAATTGCGCACCGTTTGAAACCATGAAGTATTGTTGGAAGATACGGAGCAATTCACCCTGCTTGTCGCTGTCGTCTGGGTAAAGGAAGAGAGTCAAGTTGCGAGCGATATCTGTCTTGTCAAAGTTGATACCATCTTCGATGATAGAAGAATCAACTGAATCCAAGTCAAACAAACGCAAGCGGTTTTTAGTAGCTGTCTTGTAACCAGGTACATCAATATCGTAAAGAGTCGATGTCAATGTGAAGTGTGCAAATGGCACTTGGTAGCTACGGCTTGAGCGAACCAACCAGTTTTGCTCAGTCAACCAAGCGTTAGGAATCGTTTCTTGTTGGTTGTTTTTAAGAACTTGTTGGAAAAGACCGAAGTGGTAGTTCAAACCAACACCATCACCATTTAAACCAAGTGTAGCGATTGAGTCGATAAAGCAGGCTGCCAAACGTCCCAAACCACCGTTACCAAGTGATGGCTCCAATTCTACTTCTTCGATTTCGATCAACTCTTTGCCTGCGGCTGCAAGTTCTTTTTTGACATCGTCGTAAAGGCCGAGGTTAATCAAGTTGTTTGACAAGAGTTTACCAATCAAGAACTCAGCTGAGATGTAGTAAACTTTTTTCTTACCAGTGTTGACTGGTTTTTGACTGCTAGCAAGCTTGCTGTAGTTGAGAAGAGCAAGGTAAAGCTCTTCATTGCTACATTCTGCAATAGTTTTATTGTAACGTTTTTGTACAAATTCGTTTAATGGTAACATGTTTATGTTTCTCCTGATATTGTCTTATCTCTTTAATTCTACCAAATTTTCATTGATTCGGCGATAAATTGTAGTCAAGTCAAGCAAATTTTCTTCAACAGCTGGTGTGAGTTGGTCTGCTGTCATACGCCATGACCAGTTTCCGCCAAGAGTAGATGGGTAGTTCATGCGAGCTGCCTCATCTAGCTCTAGCAAATCTTGCATAGTTGCAATTGCCATGAAGCTAACTGATGAAAATACTGTGCGAAGCATTGCGTGTGGCACTGTTTCATACTCTTTACGGTTCGTGTAACGAGCCATGTATTCACGAGTTGGATCGTCGATCTCATTACGGTACCAACCAAGAACTGTATTGTTATCGTGTGTTCCTGTGTACATAACAGAGTTGGCAGGTGCCAAGTGTGGGCTATCGATACTTTCGTCTTCTGGGTTGAAGGCAAATTGAAGAATCTTCATTCCTGGGAAGCCAGTACGTTCACGCAACTCGATGACTTCATCTGTCATGAAACCAAGGTCTTCTGCGATGATGTTTAGCTCACCAAGTTCTTCCTTAACAGCTGCGAAAAGCTTGTAGCCTGGACCTTTCACCCATTTACCAGGTGCCGCTGTATCGGAACCAGCAGGAATTTCCCAGTAAGATTCGAAACCGCGGAAGTGGTCGATGCGAACGATATCGTAGATTTTGAAGCTTTCGCGCAAGCGTTCAACCCACCATTTGTAACCGTCTTTGTCCATCGCTTCCCAGTCATAGATTGGGTTCCCCCAAAGCTGACCAGTGGCAGAAAACTCATCTGGTGGGCATCCTGCGATGCAAGTTGCTTTACCAGTGGCATCTGTCTTGAAGAGATGTGGATTTGCCCACATGTCGCTTGAATCTTCTGCGACGTAAATTGGCATGTCTCCAACGATTTCAATGTGGTTGTCGTTAGCGTAGGCTTTCAATTTTAACCATTGTTGGAAGAAGAAGTATTGAGTCACACGGTGGTAAACCAACTTGTCTGCCAATTTCTCACGGTAGCTTTCAAGTGCTGAAGCTTTACGGGCACGAGCGTCTGCATCTGGCCATTCTGTCCAAGCAAGATTGTCAAAATGCTCTTTGATAGCCATATATTCTGCGAAGAGTTCGAGCCATGATTGGTTGTCTTGAGCAAACTTCTCAAAATCTTTGATATCACCCACTTCCAAGAAGCGTTTAACTGCTTTTTCTAAAAGCGGACGACGTGCGTAATAAATCTTCGCATAGTCAACTTCAGATGCATCGCTACCAAAGTCAACACCTTTAAGATCACTGGCTTCGAGCAAGCCTTGCTCTACCAAGATATCAAGGTCGATAAAATGCGTATTTCCAGCAAAGGCTGAGAATGATTGGTATGGAGAATCTCCATAGCTTGTTGTCCCAAGAGGGAGGATTTGCCAGTAACGTTGCTTGGTACGAACCAAGAAATCGACGAAATCATAAGCAGTCTGACCAAATGATCCAATCCCATAAGCTCCTGGCAGAGAAGAGATGTGCATCAACACACCACTTTGACGTTTTTTCATAATAGCACCTCATGTGTTTGTTATAAAACGTTGCGCAATCAAGGCGCAAACGTTTGCGTTAATTTAAGTATAACGCATTTCAAAAACAAATGCAAGCGGTTTTAAAAAATTTTTTTGAATTATTTTAATCAAACAAAACTTGTTGCCACTGATATTTTATGAAATAAGCGAAAAAATTTTAAAGATTTTCTGATTTAAGATAATTCATTCCCAATATCTGCTCTATTTTCTGAAAAACCGAGCCGAATTTACGCAATCGTTTTCCTGATCTTAATATTTTATAAGAAAATGAACCTTTATCACTTTTCTTCCTATTTACAAAGCAATTTTTCTTTTGACAAACCTTAAAGTTTTTTTAAAATTTTTTCAAAAAAGGCTTGCAACCGTTTTCTATTTGTGTTATACTGGACTGGTAAGGGAAAACGTTTGCGTTTTTCTATCAAATAAAATTTGTTATTCTTTAGGAGGAATACACTATGTCATCTAAATTCATGAAGAGCGCTGCTGTGCTCGGAACTGCTACTCTAGCTAGCTTGCTTTTGGTAGCTTGCGGAAGCAAATCTGCTGACAAAGCTGCTGATACTAGCTCTTCAGAAGCGAAAGAACTTACTTTCTACGTTGAAGACCAATATAAAGCCTTCGCTGAATCTGCTGCAAAAGCTTACGAAAAAGAATCTGGCGTAAAAGTTACCATCAAGACAGGTGACCAAATGGGTGGTCTTGATAACCTTTCTCTAGACAACCAATCTGGTAAGGCTGCTGATGTCATGATGGCTCCATACGACCGTGTAGGTAGCCTTGGTACTGACGGACAACTTTCAGAAGTTACTCTTAGCGACGGTGCAAAGACAGACGATAAAACAAAATCACTTGTAACTGTCGGTGGTAAAGTCTATGGTGCTCCAGCTGTTATCGAATCACTCGTTTTGTACTACAATAAAGACTTGCTCAAAGAAGCTCCTAAAACTTTTGGTGACCTAGAAAACCTTGCTAAAGACAGCAAATACGCTTTCGCTGGAGAAGAAGGTAAAACTACTGCCTTCCTAGCTGACTGGACTAACTTCTACTACGCATACGGACTTCTTGCTGGTAACGGTGCTTACGTATTCGGACAAAACGGTAAAGATCCTAAAGATATTGGTCTTGCAAACGATGGTGCTATCGCAGGTATCAACTACGCTAAGACTTGGTACGATAAATGGCCTAAAGGTATGCAAGATACTGAAGGAGCTCCAAACTTAATTCAAACTCAATTCCAAGAAGGTAAAACAGCTGCTATCATTGATGGTCCTTGGAAAGCTCAAGCATTCAAAGATGCTAAAGTAAACTACGGTGTTACGACTATCCCAACTCTTCCAAACGGTAAAAACTATGAAACATTTGGTGGTGGTAAGGCTTGGGTTATCCCAGCAAGCACTAAGAACCTTGAAGGAGCTCAAAAATTTGTAGACTTCCTTGTATCAACTGAACAACAAAAAGCATTCTACGATACTACTAACGAAATCCCAGCTAATACTGAAGCTCGTACTTATGCTGAAGGCAAAAAAGATGAGTTGACAACAGCCGTGATTGAACAGTTCAAGAACGCTCAACCAATGCCAAACATCTCACAAATGTCAGCTGTTTGGGATCCAGCTAAAACAATGCTCTTTGAAGCTGTAAGTGGTAAGAAAGATGCGAAAACAGCTGCTAACGATGCTGTAACATTGATCAAGGAAACAATCAAACAAAAATTTGGTGAATAATTGATTTGTTCAAGGGGGGTGGAAGTGAAATCCCCCTTTGAATGTATAGATGCGTTTCTTATTAAATATGCGTATCTTGCGATTGAACCCGAGTTTTATCTCGCATCCTATGAAAGGAGTAATCATGGAAAAACAACAGCCTCGCAAAGCAGCCTTGCTGTCAATCATTCCTGGTTTAGGACAAATCTATAACAAACAAAAAGCTAAAGGATTTATTTTCCTTGGTGTTACCGTTCTATTTGTTCTGTATTTTCTAACACTTGCAAGCCCTGAATTGAGCAATTTGATCACACTTGGTGTGAAACCTGGTCGTGACAATTCACTTTTCATGCTGATTCGTGGTGCCTTCCACTCTATCTTTGTTGTCGTCTACCTGCTCTTTTATATCTTTAATATCAAGGACGCACATACGACTGCTAAACGTATCAATAATGGTATTCCTGTAGCTCGTACCTTCAAGGATATGATTAAAGGTATTTATGAGAATGGATTCCCATACCTTTTGATTATCCCATCGTATGTAGCGATGACATTTGCGATTATCTTCCCAGTTATCGTAACCTTGATGATTGCCTTTACCAACTATGACTTCCAACACTTGCCACCAAACAAATTGTTGGACTGGGTTGGTTTGACGAACTTCACAAACATCTGGAGCTTGAGCACCTTCCGTTCAGCCTTTGGTTCTGTTCTTTCTTGGACCATTATCTGGGCCTTGGCTGCCTCTACTTTGCAGATTGTCATTGGTATCTTTACAGCAATCATTGCTAACCAACCATTTATCAAAGGAAAACGTATCTTCGGTGTTATTTTCCTTCTTCCTTGGGCAGTTCCAGCCTTCATCACTATCTTGACATTCTCAAATATGTTTAATGATAGTGTTGGTGCTATCAACACGCAAGTCTTGCCTCTTTTGTCTAAGGTCCTTCCTTTCCTAGATGGAGCTCTTATCCCTTGGAAAACAAATCCAACTTGGACTAAGGTTGCCTTGATTATGATGCAAGGTTGGCTAGGATTCCCATACATCTACGTTTTGACCTTGGGTATCTTGCAGTCTATTCCTAACGACCTCTACGAAGCGGCTTACATCGATGGTGCCAATGCTTGGCAAAAATTCCGCAACATCACTTTCCCTATGATCTTGGCTGTTGCAGCACCAACATTGATTAGCCAATACACCTTCAACTTTAACAACTTCTCTATCATGTATCTCTTTAATGGTGGAGGTCCTGGTACTGTCGGAGGCGGAGCCGGTTCAACTGATATCTTGATTTCATGGATTTACCGTTTGACAACAGGTACATCTCCTCAATACTCTATGGCGGCAGCTGTTACCTTGATTATCTCAATCATTGTCATCTCTATCTCTATGATCGCATTCAAGAAACTACACGCATTTGATATGGAGGACGTCTAAGATGAATAACTCAATCAAACTCAAACGTAGACTGACTCAAACCCTCACTTACCTCTACTTGATTGGCCTATCAATCGTGATTATCTATCCGCTTTTGATTACCATCATGTCAGCCTTTAAAACAGGTAACGTCGCAGCCTTTAAACTCGATACCAACATCGACTTTAATTTTGATAACTTTAAAGGACTCTTTACGGAAACTTTGTACGGTACTTGGTACCTTAATACTTTGATTATTGCCTTTATCACAATGGCTGTTCAAACAAGTATCATCGTACTTGCAGGTTACGCCTACAGTCGTTACAACTTCTTGGCTCGTAAGCAAAGTTTGGTCTTCTTCTTGATTATCCAAATGGTGCCAACCATGGCCGCTTTGACAGCCTTCTTCGTTATGGCGCTTATGTTGAACGCCCTTAACCATAGCTGGTTCCTCATCTTCCTCTACGTTGGTGGAGGTATTCCGATGAATGCTTGGCTCATGAAAGGTTACTTCGATACCGTGCCAATGTCTCTTGACGAATCTGCGAAACTAGATGGTGCAGGACACTTCCGTCGCTTCTGGCAAATTGTCCTTCCGCTCGTTCGCCCAATGGTAGCTGTACAAGCTCTCTGGGCCTTCATGGGACCTTTCGGGGACTACATCCTCTCTAGTTTCTTGCTTCGTGAGAAAGAATACTTTACTGTTGCCGTTGGTCTCCAAACCTTCGTTAGCAATGTGAAAAACATGAAGATTGCCTACTTCTCAGCAGGTGCTATCCTCATCGCCCTTCCAATCTGTATTCTCTTCTTCTTCCTACAAAAGAACTTTGTTTCAGGACTTACAAGTGGTGGCGACAAGGGATAATTTATCCCCGCCACCCTTTTTCATTTTATACTCTTCGAAAATCAAATTCAAACCACGTCAGCTTCCATCTGCAACCTCAAAACAGTGTTTTGAGCAACCTGCGGCTAGCTTCCTAGTTTGCTCTTTGATTTTCATTGAGTATTAACGATTGTTACTGTAAATAATATTCTTGCAACAAGCAATTTATCTCCTAGACTTGAAATAAAGTACATTTCTCTATATAATATTACTCATATAGAAAACACTTATAGAAAGATGCCTATGCTTCCATATCCATTCTCGTATTTTACTAGTATTTGGGGATTTCGTAAGCCCCTATCAAAACGTTTCGGACTCAACTGGTTTCAGCTTCTCTTTACTAGCATTTTCCTCATCAGTTTGTCTATGGTTCCAATTGCCATTCAAAACAGCTCGCAGGAAACGTATCCACTGGATACTTTTATCGATAATGTCTACACTCCACTGACAGATGAAGCCATCATGGACTTGTCAGAGAATGCACAAATTGTAGATGGAAAGCTGAACTACTCAGGTACTAAAAATCAGCAAGCTTCTCTTCTGATTGGTCCAAGTCCAAGCAAAGAATTGCCAAAGGATTTGCAACTTCATTTTGATACTGAAGAGCTCATCATCAACAAGGAAAGCAAGGAATTGACTCGCATTCGCTACCACGCGATTCAAACGGAGAGTTTCCAGAGCAAGAAAAGTTTGACCCAGGCTATTTCTAAAGACTGGTACCAACAAAATCGGGTCTATATCAGTCTCTTCCTAGTTCTCGGTGCTAGCTTCCTCTTTGGATTGAATTTCTTCATTGTCTCTCTTGGAGCTAGTCTTCTCCTTTATATCACCAAAAAATCACGCCTCTTTTCATTTAGGACCTTTAAAGAGTGCTATCATTTTATCTTGAACTGTTTAGGATTACCAACTTTGATTACGCTTATTTTGGGACTTTTTGGCCAAAATATGACAACCCTTATCACTGTACAAAACATTCTTTTTGTTCTTTATCTGGTCACCATTTTTTACAAAACACATTTCCGTGATCCAGATTATCATAAATAGGAGATTTTTATGCCCGTTACGATTAAAGATGTGGCCAAGGCTGCAGGTGTCTCACCTTCAACCGTAACCCGCGTTATTCAAAACAAATCAACGATTAGCGATGAAACCAAAAAACGAGTTCGCAAGGCTATGAAGGAACTCAACTACCATCCCAATCTCAATGCTCGTAGTCTAGTTAGCAGCTATACTCAAGTTATCGGTTTGGTATTGCCTGACGACTCGGATGCCTTCTACCAAAATCCTTTCTTCCCATCTGTCCTACGAGGGATCGCCCAAGTCGCATCTGAGAACCACTATGCTATTCAGATTGCAACAGGGAAAGATGAGAAAGAACGTCTCAATGCGATTTCTCAGATGGTTTATGGCAAACGTGTTGACGGTTTGATTTTCCTCTACGCTGAAGAAGAAGACCCTCTGGTCAAACTAGTAGCCGATGAGCAGTTCCCTTTCCTCATTCTCGGAAAATCCACTTCACCCTTTATCCCTCTTGTTGATAATGACAATGTACAAGCGGGCTTTGATGCGACCGAGTATTTCATCAAAAAAGGATGCAAACGAATTGCCTTTATCGGGGGTACAAAGCGACTCTTCGTAACACAAGATCGTCTAACTGGCTATGAGTCTGCACTCAAACAATACCAACTTCCGATTGATACCAACTTAACCTACTTTGCGACCGAATTTCTGGAAGAAAAAGGTTATCAATTCAGTGAACTCCTGTTCAATCACGATCCGCAGATTGACGCTATCATCACAACCGATAGTCTCCTAGCAGAAGGAGTTTGTGACTACATCAGTAAGCATCAGTTAACTGTTCCTGTCTTGAGTTTCGACTCTGTCAACCCTCGACTTGACCTCGTAGCTTATGTCGATATCAATAGTCTGGAACTTGGGCGCGTTTCCTTTGAAACGATTTTACAGATCATTAATGACGCAAAAAACAACAGACAAATCTGTTACCGCCAATTGATTGCCCACAAAATTATCGAAAAATAAAAACCAGCTCCAGTGAACTGCACCCCAAAAGTTAGACAGAAAAAATCTAACTTTTGGGGTGTTTTTATTATGAAATTGAGTTATGAAGATAAAGTTCAGATCTATGAACTTAGAAAACAAGGATATAGCTTAGAGAAGCTTTCAAATAAATTTGGGATAAACAATTCTAATCTTATATACATGATTAAATTGATTGATCGTTACTATTCTCCTGAATTAAAACAAGAAATGATTAATAAAGTCTTACATGAAGGCTGGACTA